>CAYGNB010000005.1:7845-10435 GCA_964351135.1 uncultured Rhodobacterales bacterium
GAAGCCATCGACCCCGGCACGTTTTTCCGCGCCTTCGACATGCCCGCCCCGGCCGATGCCGCCGCCCGGCAGGCGCTGGTGGATCAACTGGCGCCGATCACGGATTTCATGGAGGATCTGGGCGAAAAGCTGGACCTGTCTGCCATCGAGGGCGGCGTCGGCACCGTCGCGGCCGAGGCGCAGTCCATCGCCGATGAGATCAGCGGCGCGCTGGCGACAGTCGCGCAGGAAACCCGCGCCGCCTTTGCCGAGGTCGAAACCGTCATACAGGACCTGCCGCTCGACGCGCTGGCCACCGAGATCCGCAATGGCATCACCCAGGTCGGCAACAGCATCGAACAGGAGCTCCAGGCGGCGTTCGCCCCCCTGCGCGATGCGCTGGCCGCGGCCGTGCAGGCCGTTGCCGATGCCGTCGGCACGCTCGACCCGCAGACCATCGCCGACGCGGTGACGGATGCGGTCGCTCAGATCACCGCGATCCTGCAGGATCCCGCTGTTGTCTCCGCAGCCCAGGATATCCGCTCGGCACTCGATCAGGCGGCCGAGGCAGCGGGCAACCTGTCCTTTGCGCCGGTCACCGACGAGGTCATCAAGCTGATCGAACAGATGGAGGCCGGGCTGCGCGCGCTCAGCGACACCGAGTTGAACGACGCGCTGATCGGAATGCTGAATACCGCCCTGTCGGTGCTGCCCCCCGACCTGCGCCCGGCGACGCAGCCGCTGATCGACGAACTGGGCGTGAAGATCGAACAGGGGCCGGTGGAACTGCTGGAACAGATCCGCGAAAAACCTCAGGAGGTCGTGGACCGCATCCGCGCCTTCGACCCCGGCGCGCTGGTAACCCAACAGCTGGCGCCGCCCTTTGCCGAAGCGCGCGACGCGCTGCAGGGGGTGCGGCCCAGCGCGCTGCTGGACCCGCTGGACGCCGCGCTGGCGGCCGAAAAGGTCCGGCTGAAACAGATCGCCGCCCCGTCGCGCGCGCTGGCGCCGGTTTCGGATGCCTTCGACGCATTGCTGGCCGAATTCGACCGTCTGTCACCCGACGCGCTGCTGGCCCCGATCGAGGCGGCCATCGAACAGGCCATACAGGACGTGATCGACGCGGCCCCCATCGACGAGGTGTTCGACCAGATCGACGACGTGTTCGGCACCATCCAGGCGGTTCTGGACACGGTAAACGCGATCCAGGAGGCGCTGGCCAAATCCGCCACCGCGCTGACCGCCCTGCAGAACCCCGACGCCGCAATCGACGGCTGGCGCGACGCGGCGCTGGCCAAGATCGATACGGTTCCCAACAGCGCCGCGCTGGATACGCTGCTGACCGAAATCGCCGCGGCCATCGACGCCGCCCGCGGCCCCGACCTGCTGGCGGCCTATGACGCCGCCGTCGCGCCCCTGATGACCGCGCTGGACGGGCTGAGCCCCGAGGCGGCGCTGTCGCGTATGGTGACCCTGCGGCAGCGGCTGCTGCCGCTGATGCGCGCCCTGCCGCCGGGACCCGAGCGTACCGCCATCGAAAACGTGCTGAACCGGTTCGATCCGCTCGACCCCGCCCATACCGGCGGCCTGCGCGCGGCGGCGGTTCTGCACGAGGCGCTGCGTGACGCCCGCGCGGCGCTGGACACGATGGCAACGGATTTCGCGGATGCGCTGCACGGGCCCGACGGGTTGCTGACCGACCTGCGGAACGGAGCCGCGAATGCCGGCCTGCTGCGTGGCGCGGTCGAAGCCGAGATCGAAAAGGCGCTGGTACCGGTGCGGTACATCATCGCGCAGCTTGGCGCGGCGGCGGTGCCGGTGGGCGCCGTGGCCGACGGGTTTGCAGACCTGTCCGCCCGGCTGACCGGCGCGGTGGGCAACATCCTGACCGGTCCGGCGTCGCTGCAATCCATCACCGACGCGGTGCAACAGGTGGTCGACACGATCCGCAATATCGACCTGGCGTTTCTGCGCGAGTCGCTCGAAGGGGTGTTCCAGGCCGTGCGCGCCGAGGTGGAAGCGGCCGGACCGGGGCCGCTGATCGTGACGCTCGACCGCGAATTCGGCGACATCATCGACGCGCTCGACCTGTCGCTGATCCTGCCGCAGGCCGAGATCCAGGCGCTCGATCAATCGGTGGCCGATCTGATTGCCACCCTGCAGGGGTTCGATCCGGCGACGCTGATCGGCGATGCGGTGCAGCAGTCCTACGAGGCGGACGTGCTGCCGCTGGTCGAGGCGCTGGACATCACGCCGATCTTCGACGCGCTGATCGAGGCGCTGCGCGGGCTCGAAGACGAACTGGAACAGGAAATGGACCGCATCAACACCGCTTATGGCGCATTGCTGGCGGCGCGGCCCGGTGGCGGCGGTGGCAGCGTCAGCCTGAGCGTCAGTGTGGGATAGGAGAGCAGACGATGGCACTCGGAACCGCGCTCCTTCAACCCTACGCCATCGGGCGGGACAGCCCCGACCCGATGCTGGGGCTGGCAGAGGATATCGCCCGGCTGATCGCGATCTTTACCGAGGACGCGCTGGCCGAGGGGCCGCTGGCGAAAGAAGCGCAGGCCGCCGCCGAAGAGGTCGGCCAGACCATCGTCACCTGGTTCAC
>CAYGNB010000005.1:10535-13361 GCA_964351135.1 uncultured Rhodobacterales bacterium
GATCTGGGGTTCGGACCCGATTTCCTCGCGGCACGCATCGCTGAATACATCGCCGTGCTGCGCCGCCGCCTCTCGGATCTGCCCGCCCCCACCGATGCGCAGGCGCGGCGCCGGATTCATCTGGCGCGGGTGACGCTGGCCCGGCTGGGTCTGCGGACGCATCTGCTGGTGCCGCCGGGTTTCGAGGTCGAGCCGATGGCGCGCGGCCTGCACCGGCTGCTGCAATCCTCGGGCGTGCAGGACGTGCTGCGCGAGGCCGGCTGTGCGCTGGACGGAATCGAAAAGGTTCTGAATGCCGCCATCGCCGCGGGCGAAGCCGTGGCCACCGCCCCCCAACCGGTCGGCGCGGGCGTGGTACCCCGGCCCGATGCCGCCGAATATTCCTATTTCGCCAGCTTCGTGCTGCAGGACGAAGACCTGCCGCTGATCGGCCTGTCCGAACTGGACACGCCCGAGACGTTCCTGACCACCTTCCGCACATCGACCAACCCGGTGATCGTCGCCATCCGTCAGGAGATGACCGACAGCGAGCGCGACCCGCTCGACACCTTCACCGGGGGCGAACCGGACCACGACAGGCTGCTGGGTATCCTCGCCGCGCTGAACCGCATCATCCAGAACCGGCCGATCCTCGATCTGGGCGACGAAACGCTGATCGCCGAAGACGACCTGCCGGACAATATCAAGGACCTGCGGTCCAGCTATCGCGACGATCAGGACCTGTTCCTCTATAACCGCCGGGTGGTCGAGCACGTATTCGGCGGACGGGTTGAATCGCTCGACGCCGACAGCACCCGTTGGTTCGGCCGTTGGGCGGCAGGCACGTTCAAATGGCCACACCACCAGGTCTATGTCACCGGCGACCGCAAATTCGTAATGTGCGATGACATGCCGATGCATGCTGGCACGGATGTGAAGTGGTTCCAGGCTCCGATTTTTGCCGGGCATATCCGCCACGGGCTTTGGTTTTCGTTCGATCATGCCAAACCGGAATTCTGCGAGATCTGGACCCAGGTCTGGTCGCTGCTGGCCGATGCCGCCAAGGCAATCTGGCACACGCTGGAGATCCAGCCCGGCCACGAGGCGCAGAACGCCACCGTCTGCGCCATCGAATATGCCGATCTCGTGCAACAAATGCTGCTGGGCAAGCCACTGTCGGCACATCTCATCGAAGGCAACCCGCATCTGCGCCGCTGGGGCAAGTCGATGGACAGTTTCGTCGGGCTCAAGGGCATCGCGACCTTTGGCGCCAGTTTCCAGAACCTGCAATCGGACGCGCCGACGGAAAAGTTCCGCCACTGGATTACGGTGCTGATGGGCGACGTATTCCGCACGCTGGGACCGATCCAGATGTCGAATGCGCTGCGCGACCTCATGGTCGGCTTTGTCGTGCTGCTGAATTTCGGCGGCCCCCGCGACGGGCCATCCACCCTGCCGAGCGACCCGGCGCGCAATCACCAGAAACAGGAGCCGTTTGTCGCGTTTTCGGATTCGATGTTCGCGATGCTTCTGATCTCGCTGTTTCCGCAGGACAATTACTCGATCATGCTGTTCAACCCGGACCGGGACGATCTGGAGGACCAGCGCACCAGCGCCATGGCCGTGCACTGGCTGGCCGGCGGTGTCGGCATGGGGCTGCTGGCGGGGCTGACCGGATCCCTGGTGGCACAGATCATCGCCTGGGCCGAGGATTTCAAACGGTTCTTCATCACCGGCGGCATCTCGGCGGCCAAGATGTTCGGGCTCTACTGGTTCTACCTCTACATCTTTCGCGAAAACGCCACCGAGGGCGGACGCTATCGCGCGGGCGGCGGCAACTTCCGGGGCTATCCGGATCGCGAGACCTCACCCTATCTCCTGCCCTACCCGGCTGGTGTGGCGCGGTTCTGCGGCCAGGCCAATCTGGGCCTGTTCAGCCACAACAATATCACCAATTCGGATTTCGACACCCCGGCGAACAACGCGGTGCAGCAGGCCTATGCCTATGATTTCGACCACGATTTCCGCGAACCCATCGCCTGCAGCCGCGGCGGCGTGGTCTGGGCCTTCCAGGAGGGCATGGGCGACAGCACGACGGGGGCGTGGAATTTCCTGACCATCCGCCACGACACGGTCGACAATGACCATGACGATTTCGGTAACGGACCGGTGCAGACCTATTCGGTCTATGGCCACCTGTCGCAGAACGGCGTAACCAACGCGCCGTTCTTTGGCGGCACCACACCCACACCCGAGAGCACCAATCCCGGCGCGGGCACGCCGGTGTCGCAGGGCGACCTGATCGCGCTGGCGGGCGATACGGGGATGAGTTTCCACAACCATCTGCACATGCATGTGCTGCCCGATGACGGGACCGGGGCTCCGTCCACGGTCTTTGCCATTCCATTCGTCTTCCGTGACATGCGCGTCGGTATCCTGCCGGTGAACAGCTTCCTCAACGATGGCGTTCTCAAGAGCACCACCTGGTATGAATCGAGGAACGGCTGATGGTTTTCGGATTGCTGGACAGAGACGCCGAAACGACGCCGGGCCTCACCGCACCCCGGATCTCGCTGAGCTTTGGCGGCAGCGGGGGACTGGGCGGCGAGCTGGGCGGGCTGGCGCCCGATATCGGCCCGTTCGGCGGCGGCGCGGGGCTGGAAACCGGCGTTGTATCGCTGGAACTGTCGCGCGGCTTTGCACCGTTCGTGGACTGGGCCGATCTGCATCTGCGCCTGCCACCGGGCGCGGACCCGTTGCCGCCACTCGGCGAAACCGGCAGCCTCGGCGTCACGGTCGGCGACCGCTCGGTCGCCTTTCCCTTCACGCTGGACAGTCTCGAACATC
>CAYGNB010000005.1:13461-16713 GCA_964351135.1 uncultured Rhodobacterales bacterium
CGCGTCACCGGTGCAGGGGCGACCGAATGGGCCTGGCTGCGCAAAGATGCCGGCCCGAACCAGGCCGAGGGCGGCAGCGCGCCGCCCCTGCGCGATATATCCGCCCCATGGCTGCGCAGCCCCGACGCGGTGCAGGGTTTCGCGCAGGCACGCGGCCGGGCGCTGGCCCGCGACGCGGCCCCTGGCGAGTTGCTGCTGGCCGCCTGCCCCGACGCACAACCCGGCGCGATCCTCGCGCTGTCGGGCACTGCGCAAGACGGACCGTGGCGGGTGATGTCGTCGACCCTGCGCGTCGATCTGGAAAGCGGCTTTTCCAACCGCGTGACGCTGGCGCGCGCGGATGCGGATGCCGGAGCGCTCGGCCTGTTGGGAGGATTGCTGTGAACACCGACGCCTATCAGGATCTGCGCCGCATCATTCGCGAGGAAATGCGCGGGCTGCGCATGCCAGAGCTCGCCGTCGTGCAGGACATTCATCCCCATGCCAGCGCCTCGGACAGCGACAATTATGCCTGCACCGTGCGCCTGCGCGACAGCGACGCCGTGCTGGAACGGGTTCCGGTGATGACCCCCCGCAAGGGGCTGGCCGCGATCCCGGACGTGGGCGATCTGGTGATCGTCCAGTATCTCGGCGGGTCGGCCAACGCACCGGTGATCCTGGGCAGTTTCTACAATGACGAGGACCGCCCCCCCGAGAATGCCGAAGGCGACGCGCGGTTACGGCTGCCATCGGATGCGGGTGACGGCGAAGGCGTGGATCTGCATGTGACCTCGGCCGAGGCAGCGTCGGCCACGGTGCGGCTCGGGTCGTCGCTGGATCTGAAGCTGCAGGATGACGACCCGGTGGTGTCGATCGACGTCGGCGGCGGACAGGCGCAAATCACCGTGGACAGCGATGGCACGCTGACACTGAAATCGAACAAGGCGGTCGTGCTGGACGGCACCGAGATCACGGTCAAGGGCAGCGCGGTCACGATCGAGGCGCAGGCGGATCTGACGCTCAAGGGCGCGATGATCAATCTGAATTGAGGAACGCACAAGATGGGAAAACCGGCAGCAAAACAGGGCGACATGGTTGTGGCGACGGATATCCATATCGTGATGATCCCGTCGCCCGGCGGCCCGATCCCGACGCCCCTGCCCCATCCGTTTACCGGCCAACTAGATGGGCAGCTCAGCAGCGACGTGAATATCGACGGGAAACCGGCGGCCACCCAGGGATCGACGGCGACCAACAGTCCGGCACATATACCGCAGGGCGGCCCGTTCCAGAGCCCGCCCGCCAACCGCGCCGAGATCATGCTGGGGTCGACCAGCGTGTTCGTGAACGGCAAACCGCTGGCCCGCGCGGGCGACACCGCGCTCACCTGCAATGACCCGGCGGACCTGCCCAACGGTTCGGTCATCGCCGCCGGCACCGTGTTTGCGGGGGGCTGAGGGATGAACGCACAGACCAATCTCGGCAAGGACATCGCGCTGAAGCTGCTCGATAACCGGCTGCTGCGCATCTACACGCCCGCGGAAACCACCGCACGCACGGTCGAGGGCGGGCGCGGCCTGACGATCCGCGATTTCGAAACGCTCGACGGCCGCAACAATCTCGGTCAGGCGCTGGTGATGCGGCTGCTGACGCCGCAGGGTGAACTGGCCCCGCTGGGTCATCCCGCCTATGGGTCGCGGCTTCACGAGATCATCGGCGACCGCAACACCGAAACCATCCGCAACCTGGCCAAGCTGCATGTGCTCGCCTCGCTCGAGGCAGAACGGCGGATCGAAAAGGTCACGTCGGTCGAGGTCACCCCGCACCCGACCCTGCGCGACGTGATCCGCATCGCCATCGAGGCGCTGCCCATCGGCGCCGATGTGCCGCTGGCCATTTCCTTTACACTCGAACTCGATACGGGAGGACAGGGATGAGCTTTCGCCGCCGCGACTATCCGGAAGTCCTTGAAACCATGCTCACCGGGCTGGCGGGCGGCACCTCGGCCGAGGCGCACCCGTTCCCGCCGCCCGGCGATGGCACCCGCACGCTGCTGGAGACCCCGCCCGCGCGGCGGCTGGTATCGGTGCACGGTGCGCGCAACGGGCTGTCGCACAGGTTCCGCGCCGGCACCGACGTGGAACTGTCGGCAGATGGCACAGCGCTGATCTGGAAGGACGCGGGCGACAAGCCGGATGCCGGAACCCTGTTCGAGGTCAACTACCTGCGCCGCGATACCGCCGTGCAGCTGACCGATTTCGAGGTTGGCAGTGTTACCCGCACGCTGGTCGAATCCATCGCCCGCGAAACCGCCCGCGTTCATGCCGAGATGGAAGGCGTCTATCGCGCCGGGTTTCTCGATACCGCGACCGGGCGGGCGCTGGACAATGTCGTGGCGCTGCTGGGCGTGGCCCGCGTGCCCGGCGGGCGGGCGCGGACCGAACTGCGGTTCCAGCGCGACGCGGGCGCGACCGGGTCGATCACCATCCCCCAGGGCACCCGCGTGATCGACGCCGACGTGACCGTCGAATACGAAACCGTCGAACCCGTGACCATGACCCCGGCGCAGCGCCGCATCTCGGTCGAGGCACGCGATGTCGAGCCGGGCAACTCACCCATCGGCGCGGATGCACTGACGGTGCTGCCGGTACCGATCGCGGGCGTCGCGTCGGTCACCAACCCGGCACCGGCGGCCCGCGGCGGCGAGCCGGAAACGGATGCCGAACTGCGCGCCCGCGCCCGTGCCTTTCTGCAAGGGTCCGAACGGGGCACGCTGGGCGCGTTGCGCGCGGCGCTGGCCCGGCAGGGATTGCAGGGCGAGATCGAGGAACCCGCGAACCGGCCCGGCGTGGTCGTGGTCCGCCCCGTTGCCGAGGCGCTGTCGCCCGAACGCCACGCCCAACTGGCCCGCGCACTGGACGAGGCACGCCCCGCCGGCATCGTGCTGGAACTGGCCGGGACCGAGGTACCTGTGGGTGTCGATCTGTCCCTGCAGGTGACAACCCGCACCGGGCTCGCCGAGCCGGACCGCCGCGCCGCGCATGAGGCGGTGCGCAGCGCCGTCGCCGATTACTTTGCCGCCCTGCCGGTCAAGGACAATGCCAGCATCAACCGTATCGTCGGTGATGTACTGGGGGTCGACGGTGTCGAGGACATCACGCTGCTGTCAGCCAACCTGCTGCTGTCATCGGGGGCCGAAAACCGTCTCGATGCCGCTGGCGGTGTGATCGACCTGGCCGGGGTCGCAACCGCCCTGTCGGACGTGTCGATCTC
>CAYGNB010000005.1:16813-30611 GCA_964351135.1 uncultured Rhodobacterales bacterium
GTGCTGTCCGCCGATGGCGACGCGTATCTGCTGGACGCAGGCGAACGGCTGACCCTGGGCGCCGTGTCGGTCGAGGCGGAGGACTGAGCCGTGGCCGCAGAAGACGCCATCCGCGAGTTGCTGCCGACGCTCTGGCGCCCCGAGCCGGAGGCCAAGGGCCTGCTGCCCGACCTTGTCCGAGCAACGGGCGCAGGGCTCAGCCGCGCCCGGATCGACGCGGGCAACACGATGCAGGCGCATTGGTCACGGTTCGGCGATTACGCCCCGATCTCTCCCTTCGTCGCCGCCTTCCGCAAGGAAGCCGGGCTGCCGGTGCTGTTGCCCTCCGACGCCGAGGTCGAGGAACACCCCTATCTGGACGATCTCGCCCGGCTGGCCGGATTGCTGGCCCTGGTACCCTACACCGATCCGGCTTCCTCGCGCGAAACGGTGGAACAGTTCCGCCGCCGCGTGCTGGGCACGGTGGCGCTCTGGCGCGGCGGCGTCTCGACCCCGGCCGCGCTGAGGCAGGCCGCGCGGCTGGCGCTGTCGGGCACGCCCGAACGAGC
The DNA here is from genome assembly GCA_964351135.1 of uncultured Rhodobacterales bacterium. Classification (GTDB taxonomy): domain Bacteria; phylum Pseudomonadota; class Alphaproteobacteria; order Rhodobacterales; family Rhodobacteraceae; genus Pukyongiella. The sequence goes on from CAYGNB010000005.1 coordinate 17,362, forward strand.
GGTCAGTGTCGAGGAGTTTGCCCCCGGCGCGTCCCTGTCGCTGAAGGCGGCGTCGCGGGGCATCCCCAAGGGGTTGGTCGGGCCGCTGATGCGCTGGAACATCGACGCCAGAACGCTGGCGCCGGTTTCGCCCGAGATTTTCATCGAAGGCGCGATCCCCGCCCCCGGTCGGATCGACATGGCCGACCATCCGGTGATCGAACGGTTCGATCCCGCCACCGGAACCGGTATCGGCATCCTCTATGACGGGGGGCTGGAGCCAGGTCAGGTGCTGGCGCTGCGCCCCACCTGTTCCAGCTGGCTCGGCAGTGAAACAGGGCTGCGCACAGCCACGTCTCTGCCCGGCGATACGCCCGCCAATCCTACCGCCCCCGGTCCGTGGGCCACAGCGGCCGGGGCACCCTCGGGCCATGTCACGGCGCTGGCCACCGGGCCGGATGGCGCGCTGTGGGTCACCGTGAACGATGCCGGTGACGGGCAGCTCTGGCAATTGACCGCCACCGGCTGGACGCAAGCCTTCGCCGGCCTGCCGGTGCCGCACTGCCTGCTGGTGGACGGCAACGAGATGCTGCTGGGTCATGACAACGGGCTTGCCCGGCTCGCAGTATTCGGCAGCCCGCCGACCCTTGCCCCCGACCCCGCCACATCCACCGGGGCGGCGGTCCATGCCCTGGCCCGCGCGGGCGACGGAACGATCTGGGCGGCCACCGCCGCCGGAGCGGCGACGATCGGCCCCGGCGATACGCTCGATGCCGCAGGCCCCGGCGTGCGGTCGGAAACCGAAACCGCGCTGTCGGCCGTGCTGGCGGAACCGGACGGAATCGTGACCCTTGGTGGCGCGGCGGGACTGTTCCGTTTCGACGCAAGGGCCGGCACCTGGCATGTCTATCGCGGCGACAGCCTGGACGAAACGGCGCCGGACTGGCTGCCATGGGATGCAGCGAATGACGCGCTGCCCGCCGACGAGGACGTGTTCCTGCCGCCTGTCACCGCTTTGCTGCGCGGGCCGGACACGTTGCTCTGGATCGGCACCGAAAGCGGGCTCGCCGCCTGGGGCGCGCATCGGATCCGCAACACATATGCGACGCGGCTGCGCGCCTATCCCGCGCTTGGTACCGATACTGTCCATGCGCTGGCGCTGGACGAGCGCGGGCGCATCTGGGCCGGGACGGATCGCGGCCTGCTGGTCCATGACGGGTTCGACTGGTTCGAGGAAGACACCGCGCTCGCCCGCCTGCCCCGGCTCGCGCCCGAGGATCCGGGCAGCGGCTGGCGGTTCGACCGCACCGGCAGCGCGTGGCAGTTCGCCGATGCAACCGGAACCGGGTTTGCCGCGCAATCGCCTGCCATCGTCACCGCCGACAACGCGGCGGTGACGGCGGTGCACTGGACCGATGGCGCCGAGGCACGACTGGGCACCCTGACCGATGGCGACTTTACCGAGGACAGCGGCGCCACACCGGCGGCCTTGCGGTTGCGGGTCAAGCCGTCGCCCGACCGGATCGCCGAAGGCGGCCTGCCCGCGATCCCGCGCCTCACACCGGGCACGAACCACTGGCGTTACCTGCGCGAAGAAGAACCCGCACCGCCGACCCCCAGTTCGTTCCCCGCCTGGACCCGCGAGGGCCGGTTGCTCACACCGCCCACCGAAAGCGCCGCCCCATGGGAAGGCCGCTACCTGTCCAAGAAGGAACGGGCGATGCTGGACCAGGTCTTTGCCTTCAAACCGGCGGCGCGCGTCACCTTCCGGTGGCAACCGCGCGCGCCCTTTTCAATCACCGTCAGGCTGGACCGGCCTGACCCCGCCGAAACCCTGCCCGGCGCCGTTCTGGACCGGGTGTTCGACGCTGCCGACCGCGTGCGCCCCGCTGCGGCGCGCCTGCGGCTGGCATTCGGCGAATCCGTCGAGAGAGGAGACTGACATGGCTGAACTCGCTGATGAATTCGGAGGCAAGGTCGATGGCGAACTGATCCGCGCCGCCGATTGGAACGGCCTGATCGCCGCCATCGAAACCCGGTTCGACAGCCTGCAATCGGATCTGTCGGACGCGCAGACGCAGATCGACGCCAACGTTGCCGACCTGCAGGCCGCGCAGGACCGGATCGGCGAACTGCAGGATCTCGCCACGCTGGTTCGAACACGATACCGGCAGCTGCAACTGTCCACCACGCGCAGCCGCTTTGCCATCGGCGAACGGGCCGAGATCGTCGCCCGCGTGACCGATTTCGACGGAAATCCGCTGGACCTGTCGAACCCAAGCAGACGGCCCTGGGTCGATTTTGTGACAGTGTGGGGCAGCCTCAAGGCAGCGCCGGGCTTTACCTCGCGCGCAGGCACCGGCGGCAAGACCGTCGCCGTGCGCGTGAACGCCAATGGCGAGGCCCGCGCGATGCTGCGCGAGGAAACCGGCGTTTCCTTCGACGAAGAGGAAGAACTGGAAATCTCGGCGGTGCTGGCCACCACAATCGCCGGGCAGAGCGTGGCCGACGCCTTCCTCGCGGCCTCGACCCCGGCGGCAAGCGAAATCGGGCAGGCCTATCAGGTGGTGACCAACGCGTATGAACGCAACGACACCATGGTGATGCGGAACTATCTCGACGGGATCTATCTGAACAACCCGACGCGCACCTACATCCCTCTGGCGCCGACCTTCACGCTCAACTGGCATGACGAATACGCCACCGTCATGGCCTTTGTGAAACCCGATGACAGCCCCGGCACCGCCGACAGCGCGATGGCAGCGGGGTCGATCCGCGTCACGTTCCGCGACTGGGTCTATCCGTGGATCATTACGCAATACCTGCCTCCGACACCGCCGCTGGTCGACGGCTACGTGGCAAATTTCACCCCCCTGATCCTCGAAGGGCTGGAACCCGCCGTGCTGGGCATCTTCAACACGATTCAGGCCGAGGTGCAGCCGCTGGGCCTGCTGGGTCAGCAGCGCCAGTATGCCGCCGCGATGGAGGCGATCAACGTCCTGCCTGCCGCCGGGCAGCCCGAGTATTTCCAGGCCATGGTCGCCAATGTGGCAGGCGGGCTGACCGTGCAGCAGGGGATGGTCTATTCGGCCGCGATGTCGCCCGGCGTGGCCGAGGCGACCGGCGCGGCCAAGGCTGTTGCCGGAGCCGGCGTCCGGGGCGAAAAGGCCGCCGGTGCAGTCGCCGCAACGGTCGCGGCGGAAACCGCAACCAGCGTCGCCGCTGCGGAAAACCGAATTCTTGGCCAGGTCCGCGCCGAAAACACCAAGCTCACCAACGATCTGCTGGGTGAAACCGGACCGGTGCGCCGGGCCGAAACCATGGCGCTCGATGCCGCCAGCAAGGTCGAAAAGGTCAATGTGGAACTGGGCCGGAAGGCGGGGATGGAACTGGTGGGCCAGTTGCTCGCCGCCCGCGATCTGGGCTGAGCCATGCAGGGCAGCATCCTGCACCCTGCCGATATCGGCCCCACCGATGCAGACCGGATCCTGCGGTTCCTCAACGGCGCGGCCGATGTGACTGCGCTGGCGGAAACAGTTGGGTTTTCCGACGGGATCGGTGCCGGACGGCGGGTGGCGGCCGAACTGATCGCGGCGCGCCCGTTCCGCAGCCTCGACCAGGTTCTGGCAGTGACCGGCGTGGGATTGCTGCGGTTCACCGAACTGGCCATCGCACTGTCGGGCGCCCGCCCGCCGCTGGCGCCGGACCGGTTGCAGTTCCTGCCGGTGGAGCCGGTGCTGTGGCTGGGTCAGAGCGTCAACATTGCCGCCCAGCTGACCAACCCCGACGGGGTCGGGATCGTTACCCGGCACGTGACCTGCATCGCCAGCGACGGCATCGTATCGGCACGGGCGGGCCTGCAGATCCAGACCGGGACCGCCATCCGCATCGCCCCCGAACCCGGCGGGCTGGTGCGGTTCACCTTCGGACCGAACCTGTCGCCACCGCTGGACGACGCGGCGCAGGCCGCGCTCGCCGCCGAACTGTCACAACTGGACCGTTCGACCGAAACACCGGGCGAAGCCGACAAGGGGATCGCGGCACTGGCGGCGCGGTATCGCGGTCAGGGCGCCGGCGCGCTGCAGACCGCGATAGACCGACTGTTCGAGACTTATGAGATACCCGTGGTCTCGCGTCTGGCGCCATGGCCCCTGCAACCGGTCACGCTGCTCGCGCTTACCCATGACGACGCGGGCCAGGTGTTGCAGGCGGCCTCGCTGACGCTGGAACTGCGCAACTGGCTCGGCGCCTTTCACTTCGCATTGGCGGAACAGATCAACAACGACATGCTGCTACCCGATGCGCTGAAGCATCTTGCCGCCGATGCCGAGGCCGGGCGTGACCTGTCGCGCCAGATCATCCAGGCCACGCAGGGCTACGCGGCGCTGGAGCGCGGTGCGGTGGGCCGCCGTTTGCGCGATGCCTCGACCGGACGGGTCGTGAATGCATTTCTCGACACCTCGGTAAACACCCTGAAGGGCGATGCGATCGTCAACACTGTTCGGGCCGCGGGCGCATCCGAAGCGGCCATCGCCGCAGGCGGTTTCGCGGTGTTCGAAGCGATCCGCAGCGTGCAGGAGGTCGGGGACACGATCAAGCCCCCGGCCAAGTTCGACGGGCTCACCCGCGACGACCTGCAACCTTTCGATTCGCGGCTGGCAACGCTCGAAAGCAGCACCGTCACCAAAACCGATCTGTCCCGGTTCGAACGCACCCTGACGGCGGACATGACCAGCCGGTTCGCGGCGCTCGAGGACGATATCGTCAGCAAAGGCGACCTGGACAAACTGCGCACAACCATCACCGCCGAATTCGACACCAAGATCGGTCAGCTCGATCCGGGCCGCGAGATCGACGACAAGATTGCCGGGATCGACGGTCGTCTGGAGAAACTGGAAGGCAGCGCCATCGTAAAACGCGATCTCGACGCGCTGAGCACCAGCCTGACCCGCGATTTCGACGCCAAGATCGCGCGGATCGACGATGGCGGCGTCAACGCCCGCCAGATCGCGGAGATGGAAGAACGGCTCAAGGCGGTCGAAAGCGGTGTCGTATTGAAACGCGATCTGGACAAGTTCCACGCCTCGCTCACAGAAGAATTCGACGCGAAACTGAAACTGGCAACGCAACGCACCGTGACCGATGCCCAGTTGGATACCTTCCGCGCCGAAATCAGCAGCGACATCGATGCGCGCATGGAAACCGTGGTTCCGCGCACGGAGATGGACGAAAGGATCGCCGCCGTCGAAACCGACATGGCAAGGCAACTGCGCACCAAGGCCAACGCGCGGTCGCTGAGCACCCTGCAGGCATCGCTCGACCGGATTACACTGGATCAGAGCAAGCTGCGCACCGACCTGACCACGCTGGAACGTAAAACCGTCATCACCCGGCGCGACGGGCGGTCGTAGCCATGAGCCGGATCACCAAATCCGACCTCGGATCGCAGGCCGCAACCGCGGCGCTCGACATCGCCGAAGGCGGCCGGTTCAGCCGCACAATCCGCCTGACCCTGCCCACCGGCGGACAGGCCGAACGCGCCACCGTCGCGCCCGGCACGGTGCTGAACACCCGGTTTCTGAACCGTGACGCCGATGCGCTGGCATCGGATGCGGTCGAACCGGCGTCGTTTTCGACCTCGGGCGGACAACTGGTTCTGTCGCTGCCCGTGGCCCGGCAGATCCGGTATCTGCGCCTCAAGACCCCGGTCGACGGCGACCGGATATCCGCCTACCGTTTCGACGGGCAGGCCGTGTCCGAGGATCCGGTGCGCACCGCGACCCATGGCAGCAACGGCGCGCGGCTGGACGTGACCGATGCCGCGCTGATGCTGAAACGCAAGAACGGTGGCGAGGTCGCGCTGAGCCAAGGCGAAATCGACGCGGTGACACTGCGCTATGCCCCGCTTAACCCGCGGCTGGCACTGCGACTGCCCGGTGAAACCGGCCCCGGCATTCCCTTTCCGGTCCAGACCGATGCCGACGGTCTCCCCATGTTCCCGGCCAACGGCACCCATGGCGATGATCTTGCCACGGCGATGCTGGCCCTGCTGGCGCGCCTGCCCACCCCCCTGCCCGATCCGCTGGAAATCGACCTGATCCTGTCCGCCGATCAGCCCTGCTCTGCCCGGATCGACGCGCTTGACCTGTCGCTGGTGCTGGAAACGACGGCCCTGTCCGAAAAGGCGGTTCTGCGGTTTTCCGGCCGCCGCCGGGACCGCCAAAGCCTGCCACTGAGCCTGCCCGGCGGGGTGCTGCTCGCCGGTGGCACCTTGTCGGTCACGGTCTCTGGCATGGGACCGCGTCAGCAGCGGCAGGACGCCCCGACAAACCCGCTGCCCGCAATCTCGGGCGAAGGGCTGCGCGTGGCGGATGCCGCCCCGGTTGCCACCCGGATCGACCTGACCGATGCGCAGGTGATCGCCGGGGGCGAAATCATGCTCGCCGCACCGGAGGGCCCCGTCGAGCTGCGGGCGATACTGTTTTCCGATCACGCCGGCGTGCCCGGCGATACGCTCGCCGAAAGCGAACCAAGCGAAGCGAGCCGCGCCAGCCCCACGGCAACGGCGTTCACCTTTCCGGCGACAACCGTTCCGGCCGGGCCGGTCTGGTTGGGCGTCGCTGCGGTCAGCGGCATTGCCGTCGCCATGCTGGGCGGGACAGGCCAGGTCGCCCGGCGCGACGGCCCTGCCTTTGTGATCGTCGACGACGCGGATACGCGCGGGCTGAGCGCGGCGTTGCGCCCGGTCGCCCCGGCGACCGTCTCCGGCACCCCCGGCGGCCCGTCACTAACATTGAACGACCTGCCGCTGGCAACCCTGCCCACCACGGGCAGCACGAGCATCGACCTCGCCACTGCCGCCCCGTCGCTCAGCGGAACCCCAAGCCTGAACGTGACGAGCAGCGCAAAGGCAATCGTGACGATCGACCCGCCGATCCTGCGTTACGGGTTACCCTGATCGGGCGATCCGTGCCTCGCATCCACGGGGCACGGAACCACGCGGGTCAGTCCCCCCTGAGTACGTTCACCGAACATTCGGCATGGCGCACCACGCGGGCGGTGGTCGGCCCGATCAGGTAATCGGCCAGCGAAGGCCGATGCGCCCCCATGACGATTTGCGTCGCCCCGATTTTCTTGGCGACGTTCAGGATTTCCTCATAGGCGGTCCCGTGGCGCGCGATGGTTTCCACTTTCATGCCGGACGGGGTCTCTTCGGCCACGATCTCGTTCAGGCGCTGCAACGCCTCGCGCACGATCACCTTGAGGTCGTAATCTTCTGAGCCGCCCATTTCGCCACGAATGGCATAGCGGAAATCGAGACCGGACATGAGGTCGGGCACCACTGTCATCACGATCAACTGGGCATCGCGGGCCCTGGCCTGGATCACACCTTCGGCAATGGTTTTCCGCCCGGTTTCCTGATCCGCCAGGTCAATGGGAACAAGGACTTTTTCAGTCATGTGCAGGATCTCCTTTCCCGGATCAGCGGACTTCGCGCCGTGCATATAGCCAGAGCAGCCAGACGAACATCAAGATGATCGCGACATTCAGGATCGACACGTCGGCCGATGGGTTCATTGCGGCAGGTGGTTCCGGCAATTCGGGGGCAAAGGCCGCCGCGACCGGCAGCACCGGATCGATCAGCGCGCCGCTGGGAATACCCCCGGCCAGTTCCCTGACTGTACTGGTCGGCACCGGTTTCAGTGCCGGCGCGGCGGTTGCGCCCGGCCCCTGATCGCCGATGGTCGCCTCGACCGCGACCGGCGCGGGGCCGGCCAGCACCACCTGGCTGGACAGGGTTTCGATCGCGCTGAACTGCCGGTCGTAGGATTGCGACGGAATCCGGGTCTGGCGCATGAACGGGTATTTGACCAGATTGGCGCCCTCGGTCCAGCCCGCGACGGGCAGCAACTTCAGCCCCCCGGCCTCGAGCACGTCGTCAAGCGCGTTGTCACCGAGCGGCACGGGGATGACCGCGACCTTTCCGGGCCCGTCCACCGCACCTGTCATGTCGGCAACGCTGGCAGCTTCGGTCGGCACGAGTTCAGCCTCCAGCCCGAGCGCATCCTTGAGGATCAGCCCGATCTGGTAAGACGACGATCCTTCCGGTCCGACGATCAGAGATGTCGCATCGCCGATTGCGCCGGTACCGTCCGCCCCCGACGCCGCCACGAGATGCACGACGTTGTTACCGACCGCCGCCACGCTTTCAAAACCACCGATCCGCCGCGGCGCCGGGCCGGAAAGATCAAAGAAGGTTTCGGCCCCGACCATTGCCAACCGCGCGGCACCGGATTCGACCTCGCCCAGCGGCGCATCGTTGGGATCGACGGTAACCTCGCGGCCGACAAAGGCCCGGCGCACCGCCCGCAACGCGGTTCCGGCAAAATCGCTGTCGGCCAGCAGCGGCGAGGCGGCGATCAGCAGCGGGTCCTCGGCCTCGACCGCGCCCGAGGAAATCAGCCCCAGACGTGCCAGCGCATCGCGGGCCACCGCGTCGGGCGACCGGCCCTCGAGATCGACGCGCCGGTTGAGCGCCTGCATCTCGGCCTCGGTGAACCGGCCGCCCAGCGCGTCCAGCGCCCCGCCAAGTCCCGGATACTCGGACAAGGCCGAAAGCCGCACCACTGGCGCCAGTTCATAGACCGGGAAGAACGTCAGGTCGTCGGCCAGCAGCATCAGTCCGTAGTCGGCAATCTGACCGTCTGTGGTGTAAACCTCGATCACGTCCACCTTGCCGTCCAGCAACATGTCATAGAGTTGCCCCCGATCCGGCAGCGGCACTTCTTCGACGGCGGCGAACTCATAGCCATAGCGCTGGTTCATTGCACCCAGACCGTCCAGCGGGCGCACGGTGAAATCGTCCTCGATGCCCAGCGTCACCTCGGGCGCGCGGGCAACCAGATCGGACATCGAACTCAGCCCCAGTTCCTCGGCCCGGTCGGGCAGCATTGCCAGCCCGTAATTGTTGGCGAACCCGACCCGCTGGCGCCATGAAATCCCCAGCGGCTCGAAGATCTCCTTGACCAGCGCGGTGGCCGCATCGCCATCGGCAAGCGGGCTCTGGCCCAGCATGACCAGCCCGGTGCCGTTATATTCGGGATAGGCATCGATATCGCCACGCTTCAGCGCCTCGAGAATGGCCGGCGTGTTGGGATACTCGACCACGCCGTCGACCGGCATGCCCTGTTCCTGGATCACGGCCGCCATCATATGCGCCATGATGCGGCTTTCGCCGAAATCCTTGGACCCGATGCGGATCTTGCGTTCCTCTTCGGAACAGCCGGTCAGCATCAACACCCCGGCGAGAATTGCGATGAATGTCCTTGAAAACATGAGACACTCCTTTCCTTCCGGTTGGCGTCAGGTTGCGCTTTCGCCGGCGGCGGCGGCCTTGCGGCCCTCGGTTTCGCCGCGGGCCTCGATGGCTTCGGGTTCGATCACTTCCTTGCGGATTTCTCGCATGAACCCGACGATCTGCAGCAGCACGATCACCGCGAACGGGATCGCGCCGGTGATGGCCATTGCCTTGGCCACGGTCACGGATTCCGTCACCAGCGTCGAAAAGGTCAGCACCGCGATCAGGATGCCCCAGATCATCTTCTGGATGACGGGCGGGTTCAGATTGCCGTCAGTGGTCATCATCGACAACACGAACGTGCCCGAGTCCGCCGACGTCACCAGAAAGATGAACAGCAGCGCCGCCGCCAGCGCCGCCAGCAGCGTCGAGCCCGGGAAATAGCCGAGGAAGGCGAAGAGCGCGGCAAAGACATCCTCGAAGATGATTTCCTTGAGCCCGCCGCCGCCATACATCTCGATGTAGAACCCCGCCCCGCCGAAGGCCGCGAACCACAGCATCGAAAACAGGGTCGGCACCAGCACGACGCCGAACACGAATTCCCGGATCGTGCGCCCGCGCGAAATCCGGGCGACGAAGATGCCGATGAACGGCCCCCAGGCCAGCCACCAGATCAGGTAGGTCAGCGTCCAGCCCGAGGTCCAGCCGCTGAGCCCTTCGAACGGGTAGAGGGTGAAGGATTTGGTGATGATGGCGCTGAAATACTGACCGATGGAATCGACGAAGGTTTCCATGATGAACTGCGTCGGTCCGGCAAAGATGACCAGCAGCATGATCGCCACCGTCAGCACCATGTTGAGGTTCGACAGGATCTTGATGCCCTTGTCCACGCCGGTGGTGGCCGACAACATGTAGCTGACGAACAGTACGGCCAGGATGATCATCGACATCGTCCCGTCTTGCGCGGTTCCGAAGGCATAGAACATGCCCGAACGCACCGCCAACGCGCCCATGGCCAGCGACCCGGCCAACCCGAACACGACCGAGATCACGCCCAGGATATCCGCGACCTTGCCGACGCTTTCGCCGGCCGGTCCCTTGAACACATGCTTGATCGGGGTCGAAATCATCGACGGTTCGTTCCGCCGAAAGGTGAAATAGGCGATGACCAGCGCGCAGCAGCCATAGATGGACCAGGCGTGCAGCCCCCAATGCAGGTTGGTGATCACCAGCGCCTCGCGGGCGGCGGCGGGGGTTTCGCCCTCCATCCCCGGTGGGGACACGAAATGATACATCGGCTCGGCGGCCCCCCAGACCAGCAGCCCCGACCCCATGCCGCCTGCAAACAGCATCGCGATCCACGATGCGGTGTCGAATTCGGGTTCCTCGTCATCCCGGCCCAGCCGGATATGTCCATATGGGCCGAAAGCCATATAGGCACTCAGCAGCAGAAAGGCCGAACACATAGCAAGCCACATCCAGCCCGCGCCGTTCAGCAGGTAGCCGGTAAAGGATTGTGCCGAGCCGGTCATGCTCTGCGGGCTCGCGACCCCCCAGACACCGATGGCGAGGCACAGCAGCATCGCGACGATGAACACGGTGTTGAAGGACGCATTTTTGAATGCTGACATCTTTTCACCTCGCACTGATCCGGCATGACGCGGTTTCGCCCCCATGCTTCCGGCCAGCGGAAAACGAAAAAATACCTGTTTCAAGATTGACATCGGCGATTCGTTACGAATTTCTGACAGTTTTTCCGCAATCTGGCGGATTTACTGAAAATCCCGATGAAAATGTCTGGTTGAGCGGGAACTGACGAATCACCTCGAACGTGTGTGGCCGGCCGGTCTTGGTACGAACGCACCTCTTGCCATCCGGCGACCATGCCACCGGAACGATCCCACATCCGGGGCCGCCCGCGAATGCCCCACACAAAAATCGGCCGAGGCGCTCCCACCGCCTGATCGGTCTGGGCCGATCCCGGCGAGTCGCGATCGGCAACGCAGCGCTTCAATTGCACGGGAGCAGGGGTTGACGCGCGCCGGAGAACAGAAATTCTGTCCCGCGACCAAACCGAAGGATGATCAGACGACTCGCCGTGGTGCTGTCGCCTGACCCGCACAACAAAAAAGACGGAATACCGACGTGAACAGCGAACAGATCGAATTCAAGGGCCATGCCGGCACGAAACTCGCGGCCAGGCTGGACCGCCCTCAGGGCCCGCTGAAGGCTGCCGCGCTCTTTGCCCACTGCTTTACTTGCTCCAAGGACAGCGTGGCCGCCCGGCGCATCGCCCGGCGGCTCGCCGCGCTGGGGATCGCGGTATTGCGGTTCGACTTTACCGGGCTTGGCCATTCCGAAGGTGACTTCGCCGACACCGATTTCTCGACAAATGTCGAGGATCTTCGGGCGGCGGCGCGCTGGATGGAAAGCGAAGGTATGGCCCCGCAACTGATCATCGGCCATTCGCTGGGTGGTGCCGCTGCAATCAAGGCCGCCCGTCAGATCCCCGGCGTGCACGGCGTGGTCACAATCGGCGCCCCGTTCGACCCGGCCAATGTCATGAAGCATCTGGGCGAGAGCCTCGCCCGGATCGAGGCGGACGGCGCCGCGACGGTCACCCTGGACGGACGGGACTTCGAGATCCGGAAATCCTTTCTCGACGACGTGTCGCACCAATCGCCGGGCGATGAGCTTGCCGATCTGCATGCAGCGCTGCTGGTGCTGCATTCGCCGCTCGACGCCGTCGTGGGCATCGACAACGCGGCCCGGATCTATACCGCTGCCAAACATCCCAAGAGCTTTGTCACGCTGGACGACGCCAACCATCTGCTGACCCGCGAGGCCGACGCCGAATATGCTGCCGACGTGATCGCGACCTGGTCGAAACGCTATCTCGACCTGCCCGACGACGCCGTCAGCCCGGACGCCCCCGAAGGCGTGGTGCGCGTGTCCGAAGCCGACGCCGCCAGCTTCAAGCAGGATGTGGTGATCGGCGGCAAACATACATTGATCGCGGATGAACCGGTGACGGTCGGCGGTTCCGACCTGGGACCCAGCCCCTACCAGTTGCTGTCGGCCGGGCTGGGGGCCTGCACCACCATGACGCTGCGCATGTACGCGCGCCGCAAGGCGCTGCCGCTGGATCATGTGTCCTGCGACGTGACCCATGACAGATGTCATGTCGACGATTGCGAAGATTGCGACAGCGGGTCGGGCAAGATCGACGTGTTCACGCGCCGGATCCGCCTGACGGGCGATCTGTCCGACGATCAGCGCACCACGCTGCTGGCGATTGCCGACAGATGCCCGGTGCACAAGACCCTGCACGCCAAGGCGCGGGTCCGCACCGAACTGGTCTGATACCCGCGCCGCCGCGCGCCCGCTATCGGGACACGGCGGCGCGGCCCCGGATCCGCCGGCGCATCTCACGCTGGTAGAGCGCCGGCGACAACCGGTTGAGCAGATGGGCCATCCGCGCGACCCGACCGACAGGGACATGGTCCGCCCCCCGGTCGAGCCCCCTGAGAATGACGCGCGCTGCGGCCTCGGGCGTCATCGCGTCGATCCCGTCCGCCGCCGATCCCGGCCGCATGATCCCGGTATCCGGCGCCGGGCCGCCCACCGGGTTGGTGGCAATGAAGGATGGCGAAGCAATGGTGACGCCGACGCCGTGCGGGGCCTCTTCGGCGCGCAGGGATTTGAAGAACCCCTCCAGCGCATGTTTGCTGGCGGCATAGGCAGTGCGGTGATAAAGCGGCGCGAACCCGGCCACCGACGAGACCGCCAGATGCGTCCCCTGCGCGGTACGCAGCGCAGGCAGAAACGCGCGCGCGCAATCCACCGCCGCGAAATAGTTGATCTCGAACACCTTGCGGTGGGTTTCGGCCGGAAGATCGGCAAAGGCGCCCGATTGCGAGATTCCGGCGTTGTAGATCACCAGATCGATCGACGGCCGCGCCGCGATGATCTC
>CAYGNB010000006.1:0-25649 GCA_964351135.1 uncultured Rhodobacterales bacterium
CGAAAGAGGTCTTTGCGCCCATCGATCCCGGCAATGTCCGCATGTATGTCTGCGGACCCACGGTCTATGACCGGGCGCATCTGGGCAATGCGCGTCCCGTGGTGGTGTTCGACGTGCTCTACCGGTTGCTGCGCCATGTCTACGGCCCCGATCACGTCACCTATGTGCGCAACTTCACCGACGTGGATGACAAGATCAACGCGCGGGCCGCCGAAAGCGGGCGGCCGATTTCCGAGATCACGGCAGAGACCACGCAATGGTTTCTGGACGATATGGCCGCGCTGGGGGCGCTGGAGCCGACCGAAATGCCGCGCGCCACGCAATACATCCCGCAGATGGTGGCGATGATCGAAAAGCTGATCGCCGACGGGTTCGCCTATGCGCGCGATGGCCATGTGCTGTTCCGGGTGCGCAAATATGCCGATTACGGCAAGCTGTCGGGCCGCTCCGTCGACGACATGATCGCAGGGGCACGGGTCGAGGTCGCGCCCTACAAGGAAGACCCGATGGATTTCGTGCTGTGGAAGCCGTCATCGGACGATCTGCCGGGGTGGGACAGCCCCTGGGGGCGCGGAAGGCCGGGTTGGCATATCGAATGCTCGGCAATGGCCTATGAATTGCTGGGCGAGAGCTTCGACATTCACGGCGGCGGCAATGACCTGATGTTCCCGCACCATGAAAACGAGATCGCGCAGAGCTGCTGCGCGCATCCCGAAGGGCAGTTCGCGCGGGTCTGGATGCATAACGAGATGCTGCAGGTCGAGGGCAAGAAGATGTCCAAGTCGCTGGGCAATTTCTTTACCGTGCATGACCTGCTGGATCAGGGCGTACCGGGTGAGGTGATCCGGTTCGTGTTCCTGTCGACGCATTACCGGAAGCCGATGGACTGGACGGCGGAAAAGGCGCGCGAGGCCGAAAAAACGCTACGGAAATGGTATGCGCAGGCGTGTCAGGCAACTGGCCGGGGCGACGCCTGCATGCCACTGGTTTCGGCATTGGCTGACGATCTGAATACAGCCGGTGCGGTCGCTGAACTGCATCAGCTTTCGCATGCGGATGATGTGGTTGCGCTTCGTCACAGCCTGCAATTCCTGGGACTGATGGACGACGAGGTGCCGGCATGGGCGGTGGCCCCGGATGTGGATCTGTCGATGTTGGCCGACCGGCTGGCCGGCGCGCGCGCCGCGGCGATGGACAGTAAGAACTTTGCCGAGGTGGACCGGCTCAAGGCGGCGCTGGTGGCGGCCGGGGTCGAGGTGCGGATGAGCAAGGCCGGGGTCGAGCTGCTGCCCGGTCCCGATTTTGACGCCGCCAAGCTGGAGGCGGTCTGATGGCCGGATCATGTTATGCAAACGATCTGACAGGCAGGGGGGCTGTCTGCCCCCCGCCGGCTGACGCCGGCTCCCCCCGAGGATATTTCGGGCAAGAGGAAATGGGGTGGCTGCCATGACCCGTGAACGTCTCTACCTCTACGACACCACTCTGCGGGACGGGCAGCAGACGCAGGGCGTGCAGTTCTCGACCCCTGAGAAGGTGCAGATCGCCCAGGCGCTGGACGCGCTGGGGGTCGACTACATCGAGGGCGGCTGGCCCGGCGCCAACCCCACCGACAGCGCCTTTTTCGATGTCGCGCCGGAGACGCAGGCGCGGCTGACGGCCTTTGGCATGACCAAGCGGGCGGGCCGGTCGGCGGCGAATGACGAGGTGCTGGCCGCGGTAACGAACGCGGGCACGCCAGCGGTCTGTCTGGTCGGCAAGAGCCACGATTACCATGTCGAGGCGGCGCTGGGCATCACGCTCGACGAAAATCTGGAAAACATCCGCGCGTCGGTCGCGCATCTGGTTGCGCAGGGCCGCGAGGCGCTGTTCGATGCCGAACATTTCTTTGACGGCTACAAGGCAAACCCGGAATACGCGCTGGCCTGTTGCCGTGCCGCGCTGGAGGCGGGCGCGCGCTGGGTGGTATTGTGCGATACCAATGGCGGCGCGCTGTCGGCCGAGGTCGGACGCATCACCGCCGAAACCATCGCCGCCGGTATTCCCGGCGACCGGCTGGGGATCCATACCCATAACGATACCGAACAGGCGGTGGCCTGTTCGCTGGCCGCCGTCGATGCGGGCGCGCGGCAGGTGCAGGGCACGCTGAACGGGCTGGGCGAACGTTGCGGCAACGCCAACCTGACCTCGCTGATCCCGACGCTGCTGCTCAAGGAACCCTATGCCAGCCGGTACGAGACCGGCGTGACCGCAGAGGCACTGAAGGGGCTGACCCGGACCAGCCGGATGCTGGACGATATTCTCAACCGCGTGCCGGTAAAACAGGCGCCCTATGTGGGCGCCAGCGCCTTTGCCCACAAGGCGGGGCTGCATGCCAGCGCGATCCTGAAGGATCCGGCAACCTACGAACATGTGGACCCGAAGCTGGTCGGCAATGAACGTATCGTGCCGATGTCGAACCAGGCCGGGCAGTCGAACCTGCGCAAGCGTCTGGCCGAGGCGGGGCTGAAGACAGAGCGCGGCGACCCGGCGCTGGCGCGGATCCTGGAGCGGATCAAGACCCGCGAGGACGAGGGCTACAGCTACGATACCGCGCAGGCGAGTTTCGAATTGCTCGCCCGGGAAGAGCTGGGGCAGTTGCCCGAGTATTTCGAGGTCAAGCGCTACAAGGTCACCGTCGAGCGGCGCAAGAACAAGTATAATCGCATGGTCAGCCTGTCCGAGGCGGTCGTGGTGGTAAAGGTCGATGGCGAAAAGAAGCTGTCGGTATCGGAATCGCTGGATGAAACCGGCGGCGACCGTGGTCCGGTGAACGCGCTGTCCAAGGCGCTGGCCAAGGATCTGGGCCGCTACTCCGCGATACTGGCGGACATGCGGCTGGTCGATTTCAAGGTGCGGATCACCCAGGGCGGCACCGAGGCGGTAACCCGCGTGATCATCGACAGCGAGGACGGCAAGGGCCGGCGCTGGTCGACGGTCGGGGTCAGCGCCAACATAGTCGATGCGTCCTTCGAGGCGCTTCTGGACGCGATCCGCTGGAAACTCGTCCGTGACGTTCACCCCTGATCTCAACGCCTGCGCCGCGCTGGTCCAGCGCGCCGACCCGGATCGGTTCCTGGCCACCATGGCCGCCCCGGTGTCGGCGCGGCGGGTGCTGTTCCCGCTGTGGGCATTCAATGTCGAGGTGTCGCGCGCGCCTTGGGTCACCGCCGAACCGATGATCGCCGAGATGCGCCTGCAATGGTGGCGCGACGCGCTGGAGGAGATTGCTGCTGGCACTGGTGTGCGCCGCCACGAGGTGGTTACGCCGCTGGCCGATGCGGTGGCACCCGATCTGGCCTGCGCGCTGGATGCAACGGTGGCGGCGCGGCGCTGGGATGTATATCGCGATCCGTTCGAGGATGCCGGGCAGTTCGAGGATTATCTCGACAAGACGTCGGGCACGTTGCTCTGGGCTGCAACGCGGGCTCTGGGCGATGCGGACGAGGCTGTGGTGCGGGATTTCGCCTTTGCCGCAGGGGTGGCGGGTTGGTTGCGGGCGATCCCCGAGCTTGAGGCGCGGGGCCGGATCCCGTTGCTGGACGGGACGCCGGATGGCGTGCGGGCGCTGGCGGCGCAGGCATCCGACCGGCTGGCGCGGGCGCGGAGGGCACGGTCGAAGGTGTCGCCCGAGGCGGCCCCGGCGCTGCTGTCCGGCTGGCAGGCAGGTGATATCCTGCGGCAGGCTGTGCGCGAGCCCGACCGCGTGGCACGTGGCGCGCTTGGGCTTAGCGAAGCGCGTCGCCGTCTGTCGTTGATGATACGGGCCGCCAGTGGCCGTTGGTAAGGGTCAGCGTTGGGCGGCCGGGTCCGCGGGGCGCAGCACCAGCCAGATCAGTGCGCCGCCCGCCAGCATCAGTGCCGGGGCCATCGCCATGTTCACGGCGGTCCAGCCTTCGGTCGGGGATCCGCCGGAACAATTCATAAGGCCGCCAGACGCCAGCGACGCCATTGTCACGCCGCCGAACACGATCAGGTCGTTCAGCCCCTGCATGCGCCCGCGCTCGTGCGGTTCATGCGCGCCGGCGAGCATCGTGGTGGCGCCGATGAAGCCGAAATTCCAGCCCAGCCCGAGCAGCACCAGCGCGATGAAGAAATTGGTCAGTTCGACCCCTGCCATTGCTACCGCCCCGGCGCTGGCAAGGATCAGAAGCCCGGCGGCGACGATGCGTTCGACCCCGAACCGGGCGATCAGATGGCCGGTGAAAAAGGACGGCGCGAACATTGCCAACACATGGGCGGTGACGATGTCCGCCGCGTCGCCCTCGGAAAACCCGCAGCCGACCACCGCGAGCGGGGTCGAGGTCATGACGAGGTTCATCAGTGCATAGGATACCATGGCGCAGATCACCGCCACCGCGATGCGTGGCGTGGTGATCAGTTCCCAGCGCGTGCGCCCGCGCGGGCTGTCGGCCGTGGCCGGCGGCGGTTTTGGAATGTCGAGCAGGAAGAACAGCGCCGCGCCGATCACGTTGACCGCGATCACCGCCATGTAGGTGCCCAGAAACGGGATGACAAAGGCTTGCGACGTGGCCTTGACGATCTGCGGACCCAGAACCGCAGATAGCAGCCCCCCGGCCATCACGTAGGAAATCGCCTTGGGCCGGAACGCATCGGATGCGGTATCGGCGGCGGCAAAGCGGTAGAAGCCCTGTGCGCTCATGTAGATGCCGGTCAGGAAACTGCCCAGCAGGAACAGGGTGAACGATCCGTGGTAGAGTCCGAGCGCCCCCACCACGCCGCCCGCGGCGCCGCCGGTTGCCCCCAACAGGAACCCGGTGCGGCGTCCCCATCTCTGCATGATCGCCGAGATCGGCGTGGCGCTCAGCATCGAGCCCAGAACGATCAGGGAAATCGGCAGCGTGGCCAGACAGGCATTGCTGGCCAGCGACTGTCCGGCCAGCCCGCCGATGGTAAAGATCATCGGCATCTGCGAGCCCAGGAACGCCTGCGCAGCCACAAGCACCGCCACGTTGCGGCGGGCGCGGCTGTTGTCGCTGAACTGGGCGGCTTGGTCAGTCATACTGTCGCATTAGACGGGATTGTGAGGACGTACAAGCGGGCTTGCTCCGCGCGCCATGCGTCCTATGGTCCGGTCATGTCCATCCCGTCACAGCCTGCGCCCGGTATCGGACGCATCATCGAAACCCCGTCTTGCGTTGCCGAAGGCGCGGTCTGGCTGGCCGCCCGTGATCCACGTCTCGCCGCCGCGCTGCGTGACACCGGCCCGCTGCCGCTGCGCCGCCGTCCCGACGGGTTTGCGCCGCTGCTGTCGGCCATCGTCAGCCAGCAGGTGTCCACCGCCTCGGCCCAGGCGATCTGGACGCGGATGAAGGTGGCGCGGCTGACCGGGCCGCGCAAGATCATGTGGGCCAGCGACGACGACCTGCGCGCGGTCGGGCTGAGCCGGCAGAAGATCCGCTATGCCCGCGAACTGGCTGCGGCGCGGATCGACTTTGACGCCCTGCGCGAGATGCCGTCAGAGGCGGTCGTGGCGCGGCTGACCGAGGTGCCGGGCATCGGTGTGTGGACGGCCGAAATCTATGCGATGTTCAGCCTTGGACGCGCGGATGTCTTTGCGCCCGGCGATCTGGCATTGCAGGAGGCCGCGCGCGCCCTGTTCGACCTGCCGGAACGTCCGCGCGAACGCGCGCTGCGCACCATGGCCGAAGACTGGGCGCCGTGGCGGTCGGTCGCCGCGCGGTTGCTTTGGGCCTATTACCGGGTGCTGACCAACCGCGAGGGCATCGCGCGGTAACCGTGGCATCCGTCGGGGATGAGAGCGATCCCGCCCCTAGGGGATATCCACCGGTGTCCAGTCTGGGCCGGGATTGTAGGCGGTGATCGCCGCCGCCACCTCAGTGGTGTCGTTCCCAAGGTCGGCCTGCAGGATGATCCCGTTTTCGGACACCATGAAACTGTGCACGCCGGTATCGCCATAAACCGCCGGCGCCGCAAGGATCGCATGGCCCGCGACCATGTTGTCACCGACCATGTAATCCATTGCCCCGCCCGGCGCGGCGTCGCCCTGCGCGGTCAGGATGCGAAAGACATAGCCCAGGTGGGGTTCGGGCGGGTGGTCGGTATCGCCGTCGCTGAACCCGAAGGCCGAGGCGCGGGCGAGGCTTTCGCCCACCGGCGATTCCGGTGCGGGCCAGAACAGCCCGTCGCGCTCTTCGGCCGATGACAGGATACGGCGGGCGAATTCCATCACGCCGTCGCCATCATGGTCCTGCAGCCGGAAGGCCGCCTGCACGTCCACATAGGCGTCCAGCAGGTCGATCACGTCGAGCTCGTTCGCCCCGATTTCGCGGGCGCGTGCCTCGGTGCGCCCGGCATCGATGTCGAACAGCCAGCCGCTGTCGCCCTTGACCAACGGGATCGGAAAGGGCCAGCCGTCGGCGCCAAAGGCCAGCACCACGGCGCCGTCCTCTTGCGGGACCATGCGATACCCTTCGTGATAGAGCGCCAGCAGCCCGGCGCGGTGGGCGGCGTCCTCGTCGACGTCGCCGTCCGAGATCACGTCCTCGGCCTCTTTGCCGAACACATCCAGCAACGCGCCGTCGCCCTGTTCCAGCGCCCCCACCATCGCATCGAGCGCATCCTGTGGTGTGGCGAACAGGGCCGGATCAGCGCCCAGCGGGGCCGCCGTCAGTGCGCACAGTGCCAGCGCGGGGATGATTGTTCTCGACATGGTGTTACCTCCTGCCCACACGGCCACCGCCCCGGTGCCCGCCGCCTGCATGGTGCCGACCGCCGCCGCGATGCGAGGCCGCATGTGCCCGCTGCGCCGGTGCCCGCTGCTTGATGGCTGAATGGCCACCCGCGCGCTGAGCGACCGCCGGTCGTTTCGCGGCCTTCGCTGCGGCCTGTTTCTTGACAGCCGGTTTTCGTGCCGCTTGCGCCTTGGCCTTTGCCTTGGCTCCGCCGCCACCGCCACCGGCCTTTGCTTTGGCTTTGGCCTTGGCGGCCCCCGGCTTGGCGCCGTGGTTCTTGGCCGTCTTCGCGATGGCATCGCGCTTGGCCTTGTCCGGGCGGGTCGAGGGGCGGTTCACACCCGGACGACTGATATCGGCGGCACCTGTCTTTTGCGTCAGCTTGCCGCGTAGCTCGTCGCCGCGGCCGCCTGTCTTGTTGACCGGCAACTTGGTCTTGCCCGACCCGTCGCGGTGTTTGGTGATCTTGTCGCGCGCCTTGTCCTGCCGGTTCTTGTCCGGGTGCCAGCCCTTGTCGCGGATATTGTCGAAATCGTTCCGGTTGACCTTGTTGCCGTTGAAGATCACATCGCCGTCCCTGTCGATATCGATATGCGGGTCGTTGATGATCGGGCGGCCACCCCAGCCGCCGCAGTTGCGGCAGCCCCAGTAGTTGTTCCAGTCGTCATCGTCGTCAAAGATTTCGTCGATCAGCGCGATGGTGCCAAAGGTCACAGCCCCGGCGGCCAGCGCGTTGCCCACCGTGTTGCTGTTGTCGTAGACCTGCGCGGGCTGATACTGCGGCACATAGACCTTCTCGGGGTCCGTCGGGGTGATCACGACCTCGTCGTCTGCCACCGACACCGTCTGTTCGTTCCCCGAAATCAGCGCGCCGCTGTCGATTGCCTGCTGGCGCATGGTCTGCACCGCGGTCATGACATCGTCGCTTTGTGCCAGCATCGCGTCGCCCATCGCCTCGGTCCATTCGATATGTTGGGCCATGTCCGAGATCACGGTGGGAAAGGCGGTGGCCAGCACCTCGACGCTGGGGTCGTAGCCCTCGGCTTCGACCGCCGTCTTGATGGCGTCTTCGTCCTCTCCCTCCATCGCGGTGAGCAGGCGGTCGGCCTTGACCACCTCCATCGGGAAGGTGGATGCGACGAGGATCTGGATCAGCAGCGTATCCGGATAGAGCGCGGCCGGCGCGACCAGCGTTTCCAGTTCTGCCTGCGTCAGCAGCTCTGCTGCATCTTCCGTTTGTGCCGGGGCTGCGTCTGCGCCGGTGTTGTCCTGGGCAGCGGCCGGAACCGCCAGCAACAACGTCATCGCGATCGGGTACAGCAGCGGCCTGGTCAGTCGGAACATCGGATACTCCTGCGTCTGTCCTGCCCGACAGACTAGGGAAATGCGGCGATCCCGCAAGAGACTTGTCCGCCAATCCGGCTTGCCCGTGCGTGCCGCACATGGCAGAGGGCGGGGGGACAGCAATGCGCGGAAACAGGCAGGGACAGCTATGACACGGGTACTGAACGCGGGCCGCAAGGGGCCGCAATCGGGCGAAACGAAATCGGTGGTGGTGTTCCTGCATGGCTATGGCGCCAACGGGGCGGACCTGCTGGGGATCGCGGATGCGCTGGGCGAACACCTGCCCGATACGCTGTTCGTGGCGCCGGATGCGCCGGAAACCATCCCCGGCATGCCCACCGGTTTCCAGTGGTTCCCGATCCCCTGGATCGACGGATCGTCGGAAGAAGAGGCGATGCGCGGCATGGCCGCGGCGGTGGACGACCTCAACGCGTTTCTCGATGCGCTGATGGTGGACGAGGAAGTGCTGCCGGAACAGGTGGCCCTGTTCGGGTTCAGCCAGGGCACGATGATGAGCCTCTATGTCGCCCCGCGCCGCGAAGATCCGGTGGCGGGGATCGTGGCGTTTTCCGGGCGGATGCTGTCGCCGGAAACGCTGGCCGACGACACGGTGTCGCGGATGCCGGTGCTGCTGGTGCATGGCGATGCGGATGACGTGGTGCCGCCGCAATCGTTGCCCGAGGCGGCCGAGGCGCTGCAGCAGGCCGGATTTCAGGACGTGTTCGCCCATGTGATGAAAGGGACGGGCCACGGCATCGCGCCCGACGGTCTGGGCGTGGCGCTCGCCTTTCTGCGCGACAAGCTGGGGTTCTGAGGCAGAGCCGACGGCCCGGCGGTCAATCCCAGAGCCAGGCTTCCGCGAACTCGACCGAGTTTCCGGCCGGGTCGCGCACATATAGCGACTGCGCGCCGTTGGGCCAGTCGAACCGCGCTTCGGTTTCGACCCCCGCCGCAGCCAGCCGCGCGCCCATCGCGTCGATGGCGGCACGATCCAGCGTAAAACACACGTGACCCGGCCCGCGTGCGCCGTGGGGCGGGACCGGCAGCCTTGGGTTGCCCGTCGGGATTTCGCTGCGCGCAGGGTCAAAGATCAGCAGGACACCGGCGCCGACGCGGAAAAACACG
Organism: uncultured Rhodobacterales bacterium; assembly: GCA_964351135.1. Classification (GTDB taxonomy): domain Bacteria; phylum Pseudomonadota; class Alphaproteobacteria; order Rhodobacterales; family Rhodobacteraceae; genus Pukyongiella. The sequence goes on from CAYGNB010000006.1 coordinate 9,222, forward strand.
TGACGGTCGCCGACGCGTTGGATCTTTTCCAGTCCGATCAGCCCGCCATAGAAGGTTTCGGCGGCGTCGAGATCGTCGACATAGATCGCCGCTTCGAGAATGGCGCCGGGTCGCGGGGCAGGGGGCAGGTCGGTCATGGCCGCAGGCTATCAGCGCCCGCTGGGCTTGTCAGGGGGCGGCGCGTCTTCCCACGAACCGGGCGCCAGACCGTCGACCGACCACAGGCCGATACGCCAGCGGATCAGTCGCAGGGTGGGGTGCCCCACTGCTGCGGTCATCCGGCGCACCTGGCGATTGCGGCCCTCGGAGATCGTCAGTTCGATCCAGCAATCGGGCACCGATTGACGCACGCGGATCGGCGGCACGCGCGGCCAGAGATCCGCCGGCGTGTCGATCCGCCGAACCTTGGCCGGGCGGGTGGGGCCGTCCTTGAGCGTCACGCCCCTGCGCAGCGCGTCGAGCGCGTCGTCGCCGGGCAGTCCTTCGACCTGCACCAGATAGGTTTTCGGCATCTTGTGGCGCGGGTCGCTGATCCGGGCCTGCAGCCGCCCGTCGTCGGTCAGCAACATCAGGCCCTCGCTGTCGCGGTCGAGCCGGCCGGCGGGATAGACGCGCGGGATGTCGATGAAATCCGACAGCGTCGGACGGGTGGTGCCGGCGAGGCCGCGATCGGTGAACTGGGGCAGCACGCCGAAGGGTTTGTTGAAACGGATCAGCCGGGCCATACGCGCCCTTAACCCGCGCCGGTGGTGCTGTGCAACCGCGCGTCATCCGGGCGGCATGAAACCGTCACGCACCTGTTACCGAATGTGCCTATCACGGCGGCGAGATATTGTGGGAATTCCATACTTGTCACGGATAAACCACGATATATAGTTGTGGATAAGCTGGGGCGGGGTTCCCCGTTCTGGTGCCGGGCAACGGGCAGGCAGGGCGGAGACGGAATGCAATGATGGACGGCGATTTCAGAACCGAATTCGTGCGCGAACCGGGGGCACTGAAACACCACCCGGCGCTGGTGCTGAATGCGGATTACCGCCCGCTCTCTTACTACCCGCTGTCGCTGTGGTCCTGGCAGGAGGCGATCAAGGCCGCTTGGCTGGACCGGGTGGCGATCGTGGCCGAATACGACACGGTTGTCCGAAGTCCGTCGACCGAGATCAGGATACCTTCGGTCGTGGTCCTGAAAGACTATGTAAAGCCCAGGAAGCGCGTGGCCTTCACGCGCTTCAATCTTTTTCTGAGGGACGAATTCCGCTGCCAGTATTGCGGGTCGCGCGGCGATCTGACCTTCGATCATGTGGTGCCGCGCGCGGCGGGCGGGGTGACCAGCTGGCAAAACGTGGTTGCCGCCTGTGCGCCCTGCAACCTGCGCAAGGGTTCGCGCAGCCTGCATCGTGCGGGCATGTCGCTGCGTCGGCCGCCGCGCCAGCCCGGCGCCGAAGAACTGCGCAATATCGGCCGCAAGTTCCCGCCCAACCACCTGCATGACAGCTGGATGGACTTTCTCTACTGGGATGCCGAACTGGACGCCTGACCCGGTTTCAACCGGCCTTTCCAACCATCGTATCCCCGAAAGACGAACAGGCCGCCACGCGGCCTGTTTCGAGATCTGCGGGGGCTGGCGGCATTACTGCGAACAGGCGCCGACCAGTTCCTCGTATTGACGGGTGATCCAGCCCAGTGCCTGTTCCGGGTCGCGTTCCTCGATGCGTCCGGTGAGCCGGTCGAACACCTGCGCGGACCGGCTTTCGTCGACGATGGTGATGGCATCGGTGCTGACCACGGTTTCGTAGACGAAAAAGGCGATGGCGACCAACAGGATACCGCGCAGAACCCCGAACAGGAACCCTACGCCCTGATCGACGCCGCCCATGGCGGATCGTTGCACCAAGGTCGAAAACAGCGGGGTAAAGACGCCAACGACGATCAGCGCGGCGGCAAAGACGGCGGCAAAGGCGGCAATGATGCCAAGCTCGCAGCTATCGGCGATCAGGTCGCCCAGCATCGGGATCTCGCGGACCAGCGGCTCCACCTGGGGGGCAAAGACAAAAGCCAGAATGGCGGCGGCGACCCAGCCGGCAATAGCCATGGCTTCGCGCACGAAACCCCGCGAATAGGCCAGCAGCGCCGACAGCACGATGACAACGGCCACGACCGCATCGATAATGGTGAATCCGTCCATGTTCCCGCCTGCGTTCCCTGTTCCGCGCGACTCTACCCGGCCCCGAAGGTTTCGCCAACGAACCCCGCCAGATCGGCATGTCGGGTCAGTGACAGCTTGCCTGCGGCCCCGGTCCTGCCCCCGGCGGGGGCAATAGCCGTCGTGAAACCAAGTTTTTGCGCTTCTTTCAACCTGTTTTCGGTCTGTGGCGCCGGTCGTAATGCGCCGGAGAGGCTGATTTCGCCGAAAACCACGGTTTCGGGCGGCAGGGCGGCGTCCTCGCGCGCGCTCAGCAGCGCCGCGGCAACCGCCAGATCTGCGGCCGGTTCGGATATCTTCAACCCGCCGGCGACGTTGAGATACACGTCGAGCCCGGCAAACGGGATGCCGCAGCGCGCCTCGAGCACGGCGAGGATCATCGCCAGCCGCCCGGAATCCCAGCCCACCACGGCGCGGCGGGGTTGGGAATGCGGGCTGGGCGCCACCAGCGCCTGCAATTCGACCAGCACCGGGCGTGTGCCCTCGATTCCGGCAAAGACGACCGACCCGGGCGACGGCGTGCCGCGTTCGCCCAGAAACAGCGCCGAGGGGTTGGCCACCTCGGCCAGCCCGCCGCCGGTCATTTCGAACACCCCGATTTCGTCGGCGGGGCCGAACCGGTTCTTGACGCTGCGCAGGATGCGGAACTGGTGGCCGCGCTCACCTTCGAAATACAGCACCGTATCGACCATGTGCTCGACCACGCGCGGCCCGGCGATCTGGCCGTCCTTGGTGACGTGGCCGACCATGATCACGGAAATTCCGCGGCGTTTGGCGAAAACCGTCAGTTCATGGGCGGCGGCACGGACCTGCGCGACTGACCCCGGCGCGCTGTCGACATGATCGGCCCACATGGTCTGGATCGAATCGATGATGACCAGCCCGGGGCGCTCGCCCTCCAGCGTGGTCAGGATGTCGCGCAGATTGGTCTCGGCGGCGAGTTTGACCGGAGCCTGTGCCAGCCCCAGCCGTCGGGCCCGCATCCGCACCTGCGCGCTGGCCTCTTCGCCCGAGACATAGACGGTTGGCAGTCCGCCCTGCGCGAACCGCGCCGCCGCCTGCAGCAGTAGCGTCGATTTGCCGATGCCCGGATCGCCGCCCACCAGGATCGCCGACCCCGGCACTAGCCCGCCGCCCAGCACGCGATCCAGTTCGGCCATGCCCGAGGCCGCGCGGGGGGGCGGGGCCTCGTCGCTGGCCAGATCGGTCAGCGGCACCGCGGCGCCCCGTTTCGCGCCCAGCGATTTGCCAGCCGGTCCGGCGGCCAGCGGCGCCTCTTCGGCGATGGTGTTCCACGCGCCGCAGCTTTCGCAGCGGCCCGACCACTTGGAAAAGGATGCACCGCATTCCGCGCAGGTGAAGATGGTTTTTGCTTTGCCCATGACAGGGTTCTGCCGCAGGGCGGGCGGTGGCTCAAGCCCTTGCGCGCATGGCGTGCCAAGTCGTGCCGCCGGTGTGCCCGTGTTGGTGAAACATGGGCGCTGTGGTATCGTCGCTCCGGGTCAGGAGGATATCCCGGACCTAATTTCAACCGATATTATTACAGGAGACAGAAATGACGTCCGACGCGGAATTCATGAACGCCATCACCGAAATCGACAAGGAACTGACCGGGCTGGAGGCCGAGGCGCTGCCCAGCAAGGCCGATCTGTGCGAACAGTTCAACAAGATCAAACCATGGGTGCAGAAGATCCTGCCCGTCGTCGAAGCGATCCCGGTCTGGGGCGGAACGCTGGCCAAGGTCCTGCGGCTGTTGCTGATGATCGGTCAGACTGTCTGTTCGGATTGATCCCCGACCGGCTGCTCATTGCCGTTGCGGCGACAGGTAGGTGACCGCCAGCGAAAGCAGGATACAGCCTGTGAACAGCCACAGGCCCCAGGCGGTTTCCACGTAACCGACACCCACACCCTTGGCGGCGATGATGTAGAGCGCGATCAGAAAGATGTCGGCCATCGCCAGCCGACCCAGAACCTTCACCACCGGCATAGCGCGGGTGGTGAGCCATCCGAACTGCAGCCCCATCAGAGACAGGGTCTTGGCATAGGGGGCGACCAGCGCGAACAGCGCGACCAGCACCGCCAGCGCAGGATCGGCCTGCCAGAGTTCGGCCAACCCGCTCAGAACCGTGATCTCGCTGCCGCCAAAGAACGGCAGCAACCCGGCCCGCAGCAGTGGTGCCGACCAGGCGATCGGGAACAGGACCAGCAGCGAGAGATTGGCGAGACGCAGGATCATGTGGGTCTGGGGCCCACGCGGGTCGGTGTTTGAGCAACCGGGTTCATGATACCGTCCGGTAAAGCCTTTGAAGCGGGAGATGGCAATGGGGTTCGTTTCATTTCGCTCGGTGGTCGATCCGTCGAGTTGCGATTTTCTGGGGCATATGAATGTCTCGCGCTATTTTTCCGCATGTTCCGATGCGGTTTTCGCAATCCAAAGCGAACTTGGCCTGACGGCCGAAGATATGCGGTCGGGGCGCCGTCTGTCTTTTGCCGTGGTTCGCGCCGAAAGCGATTTCCTCGCGGAACTGACAGCGGGCGATGCGATCTTCATGGAAACGGAAGTCCTGGAGACCGGAGGCAAGTCGATGACATTCCGGCACCGGCTGATCCGTGCCGCAGATCGCAAGGTGGCGTTTGAGACGGTATTCAAATGCGTATTGCTGAATCTCGAAAGCCGCAGGGCGGAACCCTTGCCTGACGATATTCGTGAAAAGGCCCTGACTTATCTGGCGACCGGCTGACGGGCGCCTCAGCGCACGGCTTCGATCGGTCCTTCGGCGCGACCGTGGATGAACTGGTCGAGATACGGATCGCCCGAGCTGTCCATCTGGGACACCGGCCCCGTCCACTGGATCACCCCGTCATGCAGCATCGCGACATTGTCGGCGATGGCGCGGACCGAGGACATGTCGTGGGTGATGGTCATCGCGGTGGCGCCCATTTCGGTCACGATCTCGCGGATCAGTTCGTTGATGACGCCGGACATGATCGGATCGAGCCCGGTGGTCGGTTCGTCGAAGAAAATGATCTCGGGTTCGGCGGCGATGGCGCGGGCCAGGCCCACGCGTTTCTGCATCCCGCCGGACAGTTCGGCGGGGAACAGATCGGCCACCTTGGCACGCAGGCCGACGCGCCGCAGTTTTTCGATCGCTATTTCGCGTGCCTCATCCGCCGGGCGCTTCAGCGACCCGCGCAGCAGCCGGAACGCCACATTCTGCCATACAGGCAGCGAATCGAACAGCGCGCCGCCCTGAAACAGCATCCCGAACCGGGCCAGGAACCGGTCGCGGTCACCCGCATTCGCCGGGCGGCCATCGACCAGGATGCGGCCCGCGTCCGGCTCGATCAGCCCCAGGATACATTTCAGCGCCACCGATTTGCCGGTCCCCGACCCGCCGATGATGACCATCGACGTACCCTTGGCGATGTGCAGGTTCATCCCGCGCAGCACCTGGTTGTCCCCGAAGGACTTGGCGACGTTCTCCATCCGGATCATAGCGAGAAGAACACCCCCGTGAGCAGGAAGTTGGCGGCCAGGATCAGCACTGCGGCGGCCTCGACGCTGGTCTTGGTGGCCCGGCCGACGCCTTGCGCGCCCCGGCCCGAATTCATGCCGTAGAAACAGCCCATCATCGCTGCGATCAGGCCAAAGACGGCGCCCTTGACGAGGCTCGACACGATGTCGCGCATTTCCAGGAAATCCACCGTGTTCTGCAGATAGGCCGCGGCGTTGAAGCCCAGATTCTGCACCGCCACCGTATAGCCGCCCGCGATCCCGATCACGTCACCCAGCGCCACCAGCAGCGGCACGGTGATCAGCGCCGCGACCACCCGTGGCACCACCAGATACTTCATCGGGTGGGTGGAGAGCGTGACCAGAGCGTCGATCTGTTCGGTCACCTTCATGGTTGCGATTTCCGCCGCGATGGACGAGGTGACGCGGGCGGCGATCATCAGCCCGACCAGCACCGGGCCCAGTTCGCGCACCATGCCGATGGCGACGATCTGGGGCACCACTGCCTCGGCGTTGAAGCGCGCACCGCCGGCATAGATCTGCAACGCCAGCGCGCCGCCGGTAAAGATCGCGGTCAGCCCCACCACCGGCAGCGACAGCCAGCCGATATTCATCAGCGACAGCAGCAGTTCGCGCGGGTACCAGGGCGGTCGCAGGATGTGGGTGATCGCATCCGCCGCGAACAGCGCCACCCGCCCCACCGCCGCCAGAAATACCAGCACCGAGCGGCCGAGATGGCCGAGAGGGGCGAGCAGCATCATGCGGTGTAACGCCTTTCATAGCGTGGCCCCAACGCGGTCAGGATCTCGTAGCCGATGGTGCCTGCGGCCTCGGCCAGATCGTCGACACCCTGTTGCGCGCCCAGAATCGTCAGCGTTTCCGGGTCGTCCGCCAGGTCGGTCACATCGACCGTGATCAGGTCCATGGAAACCCGGCCGACAACCGGGCAGGGCACGTCATCGACGAACAGATACGCGCGCGCGCCCATCGCCCGGATCAGCCCGTCGGCATAGCCCGCCGCAACCGTGGCGATGCGCGAAGACCGCGCCGCGGTCCACGTGTTCGAATAGCCGACGGTTTCACCCACGGCGACGTCGCGGGTCTGGACGACCGGCAAGGTCAGCCCGACCACGGGCGCGGCATCGGCAAAGGGCATCCCGCCATAAAGCCCGATACCCGGTCGGCAGAGGTCGAAATGATAGTCGCGCCCCAGCAGGATGCCACCGGTGGCGGACAGCGCACGCGGCACGTCGACCCCATCGGTCATCCCCCGGAACTCGGCCAGTTGCCGGGCATTCATGGGGTGGTCCGGTTCGTCCGCGCAGGCGAGATGCGACATCACCAGTGTGGGGTTTCGGGCCAGCGCCCCGGTCCGCAGGGCGGCCCAGTCGGCGGGTTCCAGCCCCAGCCGGTTCATGCCGGTATCGAGCTGGATGCCAAAGGCATGATCGGGCAACGCCTCGGCATGACGGCGCATCTGTTCGGGCGAATTCAGCATCGGCACCAGATCGTGGTCGCGCAGCGTTGCCGCATCCCCGGCCATGTGCCCCGAAAATACCGAAATGCGCGGGCCGGGACCCAGGGCGCGCCGCACCGCTGCGCCTTCGTCGGCCAGCGCCACGAAAAACTGCCGTGCTCCGGCCTCCGCCAGCGCCGGGGCAACCCTGTCGACGCCCAGCCCGTAGGCATCCGCCTTGACCACGGCGCCGGTTTCGCCGGCGGTCATGGCATCAAGGGCGCGCCAGTTGGCGACGAGAGCGGCAAGGTCGATGGTCAGAACGGCGCGGGTCATGGGCCGTTCATGCCAGCCCCGCGCGGGGCGTCAAGGGCAAAGGCGGGCAAAGCGGTGCAAACGGTGCGGCTCCGCCGGTCAGAATTCGGCGTCACCGGATTGCTGCCAGGGTTTCACCAGATTGCCGAACCGGGTGAACCGGCCCTCGAAGGACAGTTCGACCGAGCCGATGGGGCCGTGGCGCTGCTTGCCGATGATCACCTCGGCCTTGCCGTGCAGCGCCTCCATGCGCTGCTGCCAGGCGGCGATTTCCTCCAGCTTGTCGTCCGAGGGTTTTTCGCGTTCGACATAATATTCTTCGCGGAACACGAACATCACCACGTCGGCATCCTGTTCGATCGACCCGGATTCGCGCAGATCCGACAGTTGCGGGCGCTTGTCCTCGCGGGATTCGACCTGGCGCGACAGCTGCGACAGCGCGATCACGGGAATGTCGAGTTCCTTGGCAATGGCCTTGAGGCCCTGCGTGATCTCCGACACCTCGTTGACCCGGCTGTCCTTGGCGGTGGCGGGGCGCACGAGTTGCAGGTAGTCGATGATCAGGCAATCCAGCCCGTGGGTGCGTTTCAGCCGCCGGGCGCGCGCGGCCAGTTGGCTGATCGGCAGCGCGGGCGTGTCGTCGATATAGAGCGGGCAGGCCTCGAGCGCCTTGGCCGCGTCAACGAAGCGGCGGAATTCCGCCTCGGTCATGTCGCCCTTGCGGATCTGTTCCGACGGCACCTCCGCGGCTTCCGACAGGATCCGCGCGGCGAGCTGCTCGGCGCTCATTTCCAGCGAATAGAACCCCACGACACCGCCATCCACCGCACCTTCGGACCCGTCCGTCAATTTGCCCCGGCGATAGGCCTTGGCGATGTTGAAGGCGACGTTGGTGGCCAGCGAGGTCTTGCCCATCGACGGGCGCCCGGCGAGGATCAGCAGGTCCGAACGGTGCAGCCCGCCCAGTTTCTTGTCCATGTCGGTCAGTCCGGTGGACAGGCCGGCCAGCCCGCCATCGCGCTGATAGGCGGCGTTGGCCACGTTCACCGCGTCGGTGACGGCCTTGAGGAAACTCTGAAACCCGCTTTCGGTCTTGCCCTGTTCCGACAGCTTGTAGAGCTGCTGCTCGGCCTCGATGATCTGGTCGCGCGGTTCGCTGGTCACGGCCACCCGCGCGGCTTTTTCCGAAATATCGCGGCCGAGACCGATCAGTTCGCGCCGGATCGCATGATCATAGATCATCTGCGCATAGTCGCGCGCGGCAAAGGCCGAGATCGCCGCGCCCGCCAGCCGGGCGAGATAGGACGGCCCACCCAGCGCCTTGAGCCCCTCGTCGTCTTCCATGAACGCCTTGAGCGTCACCGGTGAGGCCAGCTGGTTGCGGGCGATGCGGGCGCTGGCAATCTCGAAGATACGGGCGTGAACCGGGTCATAGAAATGCTGCGGCCCGATCACATCGGCGACCCGGTCGAACACGTCGTTGTTGGTCAGAAGCGCGCCCAGAAGCTGCTGTTCGGCTTCGACCGAATGCGGCATCGTATCGCCGGCCTGCGGTTCCGCGTCCTGCGTCTGTACCCCTGCGATTTCATTCATGCGTCCTGCCCCCGCCACGTCTGTTCGTGGTCTTGCTTCTGAGGTCAACCTGATACCCCAAGGCGTGGCTTCGGGCAAATTGTATAAAGATGTGGATAAGATGTTAACAAGTAACGAGCCGCAAGGTATTGTGGTTCGTTACTTGATGTCTGCTTTATGTTGTGGGTGCTTAGCTGCTCTGCCGGGCGTCCTGCCAGGCACGGGGGGCGTTCAGGAATGCCTCGACCTCGGTCAGCGTTTCGGCGTCGAAGGCGTCCATCGCCCGCGCCTCGGCCAGCACGTCGTGCCAGGTACAGAGGTAATGCAGCGTGACCCCGTGATCGCCCAGCGTTTTTTCGGTTTCCGGGAAGATCCCATAGAAGAAAAGCACTGCGGTATGCGCGCAACTGGCCCCGGTGTCGCGAATCGCATCGACAAAGGACAGTTTCGATCCGCCATCGGTGGTCAGATCCTCGACCAGCAGCACCCGCTGACCTTCGGTCATCACGCCCTCGATGCGGGCGTTTCTGCCGTAGCCCTTGGGTTTCTTCCGAACATAGGTCATCGGCAGGCCCATGCGTTCGGCCACCAGCGCGGCAAAGGGGATGCCCGCGGTCTCACCGCCGGCGATGTTGTCGAACGCCTCGAAACCCGCGTTCCGCATCACGGTGACCGTGAGGAAGTCCATCAGGGTCGACCGGATTCGCGGATAAGAGATCAGCTTGCGGCAGTCGATATAGGTCGGGCTGGGCAGGCCCGAGGCCAGCGTAAACGGTTCGCGCGCGTTGAAATGCACGGCGCCGATTTCCAGCAGCATCCGGGCGGTGATCTGCGCCATGTCCTGCGCGGACGGGTAGGAAGAAGGGATCATGTCGGGTCTCCGGTCGGGGGCTCGGTCAGGCCGTCGCGGGCTTTCCTCGCCAGATGACGCCCGTAAGGGCCAGATAACTTATGCCTCGACCCGCCAGTGCAGCGGAAAGCCGGGATCGAACACCGTGACCGGGCCGTCGCCGGTCTCGATCGCAGCGGGGTAGGTGACGGGATCGCCCCTGCCCAGGGTCAGTGTGTCCTCGTTCACAGGCAGGCCATAGAAGGCCGGGCCGTGGCGCGAGGCGAATCCTTCGAGCCGGTCCAGCGCGCCTTCGCGGTCGAACACCTCTGCCAGCACCGACATCGTGTTGGGCGCGGTGAAACAGCCGGCGCAACCGCAGGCGATTTCCTTGTTGTCATCCGTATGCGGGGCGCTGTCGGTCCCGAGAAAGAACCGCGCGTCGCCAGACACCGCCGCCGCGACCAGCGCCTTGCGATGCTCTTCACGCTTGGCCACCGGCAGGCAGTAGTAATGCGGTTTGATCCCGCCCACCAGAATGTGGTTGCGGTTGATGACCAGATGATGCGCGGTGATGGTGGCGCCCAGATCGCTGTCATGGGCGCGCACGTAATCGGCGGCCCCGGCGGTGGTGATATGTTCCATCACCACCCGCAGCCCCGGTGTGGCGCGGCGGATCGGGTCCAGCACGCGGTCGATGAACACCGATTCGCGGTCGAAGATGTCGATTTCAGCGTCGGTGACCTCGCCATGTACGCAGAGCGGCAGGCCAATCACGGCCATCCGGTCGAGCACGCCGCGCACCTTGTCGAAATCGCGCACACCGCTGGCCGAATTGGTGGTGGCACCCGCCGGGTAGAGTTTCACCGCCTTCACCAGACCCGAGGCATGGGCGGCGGCCACATCGTCGGGGTCGGTGTCTTCGGTCAGGTAGAGCGTCATCAGCGGTTCGAACGCCATGCCATCGGGCAGCGCGGCAAGGATGCGGTCGCGATAGGCGGCGGCCTGATCGCCGGTCACCACCGGCGGCACCAGGTTGGGCATGATGATCGCGCGGGCGAAATGCCGGGCGGTTTCCGGCAGGACGGCCTGCAGCATGGCGCCGTCGCGCAGGTGCAGATGCCAGTCGTCCGGGCGGCGGATGGTCAGGGTGTCACTCATGCGCTTCCGCTAGCACAGGCGGGCGGGGCGGGCCAGAGGGTCGCTCAGCCCCCGTCCCTTGCCATCCCGCGCCGCGCGTGGTCGATCATCTGTTGTGCCTGCGCCCGTGTCAGCGGTCGCGCGGGCGGCGTCATCAGCAGCCGGGCATAAAGCGCGCGATTGGGCTCGTCCTCCATCAGCGTCAGGAACCGGGTCTGCCGCCACGCCACCGCGTGCCGGTGCAGGTCGTGCAGAACCGGATCGCCCTTCAACTCGGCGAGCAGCGCATCGCGCTGCGGGCGCAGCGCGGCAATGGTGGTATCGGTGTCGGTGCAGTAATTGCGCTCGACCCAGTAATCCATGCCCAACGCGCCATCGCGGTTGACGCGCCCGCGATCGGCCTTGAGCACATAGCTGTCCATCGCGCCCAGCGGGTAGTGGTTCAGTTGCACCAGCGCAAAATTGTCCCGGCCATAGTCGGAAAACACCCGCTGTTTCACAAAGGCGGGGCCCAGCCGCCGCCCGGCACCGTCGAACCACCGCGCCCGCGCCAGCCGGTCGCTGTCGGGGTTGCGGGGGCGATGCACGCCGAGTTTCCGGTAGGTGCCGTCGTTGCGGTACAGCGTCTTGAACATCGCCGCGCGCCAGGGCCACTGGATCACACGCGGTGCGCAGGCTGTGAAGGTGTCGGTGACGGGCACGTCCTCATAGGCGACGATCCCGTTGTTGCCGAACAGCCGCCAGGTCAGCGTGATCGCGGTCGCTTCGGGCAAGGCGTCCAGCAGGGCGGGCACGGTGCGGTCGCCGGCATGAATGTTCACGAATTCGTCGATATCGAGCACCGCGATCCAGTCGGCACGGCGTACCGGGTCCAGCCGCGCCGCGCCATTCAGCGCGGTGAACTGAATGCCACGTTCGTCATAGGGGCCGTCATTGCGGCAATGGGTCAGCCAGCCCATGGCCTGCAGCCGGTCCAGCATCGCGTCGGTTCCATCCTGGCAATCGTTCGAAAAGACCAGGAAATCGGTGAACCCGCAGGCGCGGTGATGGGCCAGCCATTCCAGCAGGAACGCGGCCTCGTTGCGAACGGTGAGCACGGCGAGACTGCGCATCCCGCCCTAACCGTCCAGATCCCGCGCCCGGGTGCACATGGTGTTTCGCATGTCGTCCTTCACCGGCTTGCCGGCCGTCTTTGCCGACCGTCCACCCTGATGCCACCGGGTCGGCGAAGCGTCAACGCCACCGCCGCGCTTGACGCCGTGCCTGTCCCATGAGTTGTTATGCCGGAAAGGGAGGCCACATGCAGATACCGAACTCGATCGACGCCGTGCAGGAGATGCTGGGCGCGCAGGGCTATGTCTGCGGCCGGGCGCTGGGGACCGTGGTCTACCTGTCGCTGAGGCTGGGCCGGCCGCTGTTTCTCGAAGGCGAGGCCGGGGTGGGCAAGACCGAGATCGCCAAGGCGCTGGCCGCCGGACTGAACCGCCGCCTGATCCGCCTGCAATGCTACGAGGGGCTCGATGCGTCCTCGGCGGTCTACGAATGGAACTTTCCGGCGCAGATGGTGGCGATCCGCACCGCCGAGGCCGGCGGTGGCGCTGATCGCGAGGTGCTGCAGCGCGAATTGTTCGGTCCCGATTATCTGATCGAGCGTCCGCTGCTGCAGGCGATGCGCCCCGACGAACGCGGCGCGCCGGTGCTGCTGATCGACGAACTGGACCGCACCGACGAACCGTTCGAGGCGTTCCTGCTCGAGGCGCTGTCCGATTTCCAGGTCACCATACCCGAACTGGGTACCATCGCCGCGCCGGAACCGCCGGTCGTGATCGTGACCTCGAACCGCACCCGCGAGGTGCATGACGCGCTGAAGCGGCGCTGTCTGTATCATTGGGTCGATTACCCCGATTTCGACCGCGAAATGGCGATCCTGCACGCCCGTGCGCCCGAGGCCGCCGAGTCCCTCAGCCGCGAGGTGGTGGCGTTTGTCCAGCAGCTGCGCACCGAGGATCTGTTCAAGAAACCCGGCGTTGCCGAAACCATCGACTGGGCGAAATGCCTGCTGGCGCTCGACGCCATCAACCTCAGCCCCGAGGTGATCGCCGATACCCTGGGCGCGATCCTGAAATACCAGGACGATATTGCAAAACTGCAGGGATCCGAGGCCGCGCGCCTGCTGGATCTGGCAAAGGCCAGCCTGGAACCGGCCTGATGCTTCCTCTTGCCCGAAATATCCCGGGGGTGTGGGGGCAGCGCCCCCACGACGATGACCCTGAGGTGGGAACCGCAACCCGGGGCGGGCCAAATGGCTGAATACGCCCCGCTCGACCTCCCGGCCGATCCCAAACTGGCCGCGAACATCACCCATTTCGCCCGCGCCCTGCGCAAGGCCGGGTTGCCCGCCGGGCCGGGCCGGGTGGTTGATGCGATCCGCGCCGTGCAGGCAGCGGGATTTACCGAGAAACGCGATTTCTACTGGACGCTGCACGCCTGTTTCGTGAACCGCCCCGAACATCGAGCGGTGTTTTCGCAGATCTTCCGGCTCTATTGGCGCGACCCCCGGTTTCTCGAACACATGATGGCGGCGATGCTGCCCGCGGTGCGCGGCGTGCAGGAGGACCGCGCCGCGAAACCGGCCGAGAAACGCGCCGCCGAGGCATTGCTCGACGGTGTCGACCGGGACCTGCCCGAGCAACCGGAACAGGAAACCGAAGGCACCGAGATCGAGATCGACGCGAGCCTGACGATGTCCGCCGAGGAACGGTTGCGCTCGCTCGATTTCGAACAGATGAGCACCGACGAGATCGCGCAGGCGAAACGGATGCTGGCGCGGTTGCAGCTGCCGGTCAAACCGATCCCGTCGCGCCGCGCTGCACCCAGCCTGACCGGCCACCGGATCGACTGGCGACGTACCCTGCGCGGGTCGATGCGGCAGGGCGGCGAGCTGCACGACATCGCCTTGCGCAGGCCGCGCCCGCGCTGGCCCAACCTGGTGGCGCTGTGCGACATCTCCGGGTCGATGAGCCAGTACAGCCGGGTGATCCTGCATTTCCTGCACGCGGTATCGAATGCGCGGGGCGCGGGCTGGGCGCGGGTGCATGCGTTCACCTTCGGCACGCGGCTGACCAACATCACCCGGCATCTGGCGCAGCGCGACGTGGACGCCGCGCTGGCGGCGGCGGGGGCCGAGGCGCAGGACTGGGAAGGCGGCACCCGGATCGGTGCCTGCCTGCACGAGTTCAACCGCGACTGGTCGCGCCGGGTGATGGGGCAGGGCGCGGTGGTGCTGCTGATCACCGACGGGCTGGACCGCGACGACCCCGACATGCTGTCGCGGGAAATGGAGCGGCTGCATCTGTCGGCGCGCCGGCTGATCTGGGTGAACCCGCTGCTGCGCTGGGAAGGATTCGCGCCGCGCGCCCGTGGTATCGCCGCCATGCTGCCCCATGTGGACAGTTTTCGTGCCGGTCATTCGGTTGCCACGCTCGAAGATCTCGCCAGGATGATCTCGCGCCGCGACGATGCGGGCGAAAAGGCGCGGCTGCTGGCGGCATTGTGAGCGTGCGCGCGACCAAATGCGGGGATGACAACCGGTGCGGCCCGCGCCAGTCTGCGGGGCGGGAGGAATAAGCGACATGGATACCAGCACCGGACCCGACCGTTTCGACCGCGCGCCCGAAACCGCGCTGGGCTGGCACCGCGACGGGATTGGCGCGGCGCTGGCCACGGTTGTCGAAACCTGGGGCAGCGCCCCGCGCCGGACTGGCGCGCAGCTCGCCATCGGTGGCGATGGGCGTATCGAGGGCTCGGTATCCGGCGGCTGCGTCGAAGGCGCGGTGATCGTCGAGGCGCTGGAGGCGCTGGACGAGGGGGACGCGCGGCTGCTCGAGTTCGGTGTCAGCGACGAGGACGCCTTTGCCGTCGGACTGGCCTGTGGCGGTACCATCCGGGTGCTGGTCGAACCGGTGGGAAAGGTGCTGCCCGAAGCGATGCTGGAAGAGCTGGTCGCCGCACGGGCCGCGCGCGAGGCGCTGGCCTATGTGGTGAATGTGGAAACCGGGGCGCGGGCTTTGCGGCGCGGCGCCTATCCGGACCGGATGCGCATGGACCGCTCGGGGTTCGAACCGGACGGTCAGACCTTTGTGGCGGTGCACAACCCGCCGCTGCGGCTGATCGTGGTGGGCGCGGTGCATATCGCCCAGGCGCTGCTGCCGATGGCGCGGATCGCGGGTTATGATCCGGTGATCGTCGACCCGCGCGAAACCTTTGCCAGCGAAACCCGGTTTCCGGGTGAAACCATTCTCACCGACTGGCCGGACGAGGCGGTGAACGCTCTGGGGCTGGATCCGCGCACCGCGCTGGTGCTGCTGACGCACGATCCCAAGCTCGACGATCCGGCGCTGATCGCCGCGCTGCGCGCGGATGTGTTCTATATCGGGGCTTTGGGATCGACCCGCACCCATGCGAAACGGGTCGCGCGGCTGGAGCAGGCGGGGTTTGCCGAGGCCGAGATCGCCCGCATCCACGCCCCCGTCGGCCTGGATATCGGAGCGGCGGACCCGTCCGAGATCGCGGTCGCGATCCTGGCCGAGATGACCGCCGTGCTGCGCGGCAAACGCCCGTGAGGTTCGGCCCCGTGCCCGTGGCCCAGGCCGAGGGTGCGCTGCTGGCCCATTCCGTCCGCGTCGGCGGACGGCGGCTGCGCAAGGGCCTGATGCTCGGGGCGGATCATCTGGCGCAGCTTGCGGCGGCGGGGATTGCCGAGGTGGTGGTGGCCCGGCTCGACCCCGGCGACCTGCACGAAAACGACGCCGCGCGGCGGCTGGCCGGGGCGCTGGCCCCCGATCCGCCGGCGGCGGGGCTGCGGCTGACCGAGGCGTTCACCGGCCGGGTGAACCTGCTCGCTGCCGGTCCGGGGGTGGCGCGGCTCGATGCCGACGCGCTGGTGCGGTTCAACACCGTCCACCCGATGATCACGGTGGCCACGGTGCCCCCCTTTCAGCAGATGGCGCCGGGCGGGATGGTCGCCACCGTCAAGGTGATTTCATACGCGGTCGCGGAAACGGACGTGGCGGCGGCCTGCGACACGGCGCGCGGGGCGGTGGCGCTGTCGGCACCGGTGATCCGCAGCGCCGGTCTGGTGATCACCGAGATCCCCGGCGGCCCGTCCGGCGACAGGGGGCGGCAGGCGATCGAAAAGCGGTTGCAGGCGCTGGGCGTGGACCTCGCCGACTGCCGGATGGTGCCGCATGAAACCGGTGCGCTGGCGCGCGCGCTGGCCGGGATTGCCGGCGATATGGTCCTGATCCTCACCGGTTCGGCCACCTCCGACCCCGACGACGTGGGGCCCGCCGCCCTGCGCGCGGCCGGTGGCCGGGTGGAGCGTTATGGCATGCCCGTCG
>CAYGNB010000007.1:0-2476 GCA_964351135.1 uncultured Rhodobacterales bacterium
GGCCTTTGCCACGGATTACAACTGGATCATCGCGTCACTGGTGTTACTGATGGGGGTCACGATCCGCCACTACTTCAACACCATCCACGCGGGCACCGGGAACCCGACCTGGACATGGCTGGCCACGGCGCTTCTGTTCCTGACCATCATGTGGCTGTCGATGGCGCCGATGTACGGCACCGTGGAAGAGGCTGAAGAGGCGGCGCTGACGCCCTATGAGGCGCGGATGGCCGCCGCCGACGGGTTCGAGGAGGCCCATGACGTGGTGCTGGGGCGCTGTTCGATGTGCCACGCGCGCGAACCGGTCTGGGACGGGATGCGCCACGCGCCCAAGGGCGTGCTGCTGGAAACCGAGGCCGATATCGCGCGCAATGCGCAGGCGATCTTTCTGCAGGCCGGCGTCAGCCACGCGATGCCACCGGCCAACGTGACCTTCATGGAAGAAGAAGACCGCGCCGCGATCCGCCGCTGGTTCGCCGCCTCGCGGCTGTGAACCGCCCGGACCTGAAAAACACAGCCCGGACGCGCGATGCCAAGCGTACAGAGATTTCCGTTTAACGTGCTCGGGAGGTCATGCTAGTCACATGACAAAGACCTAGAGGCAGGGGAATCGCGACGGTGGGGAGCGATCGAATTCCGGGCTGGGGTGGCTATGCATGGCTGGCCAGTGCCGCGCTTTGCGCGCTGCCGCTGCAGGGGCTGGCGCTGGAAACCTCGCTGACGGCACCGGGCGCATCCGATGAGTTGCGCGAACGGCTCGAAGCCGCGTCCTCCGCGATGTCGGCCGAGGACCGCGGGTTGGAAACGTCGCAGGAAATTCTGGCCGCAGCGCGATCGGATTACCGCACATTGGTGCAGGTCCTCTATGACGACGGGCGGTTCAGCCCCGAGGTCAGCATCCGCATCGACGGCCAGGAAGCCGCCGACATCGTGCCGATCAGCCTGCCGCCAAAGTACAATCGCGTTGTGATCACAGTCAGACCGGGGCCGTCCTTCACCCTTGGCCGGGCTCGGGTCGCGCCGCTGGCGCCCGGCACCGAGATGCCCGAGGATTTCGCCCCCACCAAGCCCGCGAGCACTGGCATCATCCAGGACGCCACCGCCGCTGGCGTGACCGGCTGGCGCTATGCGGGGCATCCCAAGGTCGAGGTCGCGAACCAGGCGATTACCGCAGATCATCGCGCAAAACGCATCGACGCCGACATCACGCTGGCGCCCGGTCCGCAGCTTCGGTTCGGCAAGCTGCGCGTCTCCGGCAATGAACGGGTCCGCGAAGATGCCATCCGCGCCATGGCGGGCTGGCCCGAGGGCGAAGTCTATGACCCCGACAAGCTGAAGAAAGTCGGCACACGGCTGCGGCGGTCCGGGGCCTTCGCATCGGTGTCTCTGGCCGAGGATGAGATCGCGAACCCCGACGGCTCGCTGGATTTCGGCGCCGCGTTCGAGGAAGAAGCGCGCCGGCGGATCACGCTGGGCGGCGAGATCTCGTCACGGCAGGGTCTGGACCTGTCGGCGATCTGGATACATCGCAACCTGTTCGGCGCGGCCGAGCGGCTGCGGCTGGAGGCGCGGGTCCGCAATATCGGCGGCGAAGACGACATCGACGGGCTGCTTTCGTTCCGTCTGGATCGCCCTGCGGTTCTGGGCCCCGACGACAGCATGTTCTACATCGCCGAGTTCGAACAACTGCACGAAACCCACTACAGCGCCCGGCGGGCATTGATCGGCATGGGGGTGCGGCGGGTGTTTTCCGACCGCCTGTTCGCCGAACTGGCGATCACGGCGGGTGTTTCCAAGGCCGACGACGCCTTTGGCTCCGACCGCGATTTCAACCTGATCGCCCTGCCCCTGCGGGTCGAATGGGACAAGCGGGACAACAGGCTCAACCCCACGCGCGGTTTCTACATCGATGGCCGCATCGCCCCGTTCGCCGGGTTTGGCGGTTCGGCGTCGGGCCTGCGAACGCTGGTGGACGGGCGCGGCTATTACGGGTTGGGCGCCTCGCGGCGCGTGGTTCTGGCCGGGCGCGTGCTGGTGGGTTCGACCGCCTGGGCCGAACTGTCGGAGATCTCGCCCGACATGCTGTTCTATTCGGGCGGCGCGGGCACGGTTCGGGGCCAGCCCTATCAGTCGCTCGGTATTCCCGTGAACAACAGCGTCGCCGGCGGACGTTCGATTCTGGTGGCCTCTGCCGAGGCCCGCGGACGGATCACCGACAAATTGTGGCTGGTCGGGTTCTACGATTTCGGGGCGGTGGACAGCAATTCGTTCGTCACAGAGGATTCCGCCCATCACGCGGGCGCCGGGCTGGGCGTGCGCTATGATCTGGGCGGGTTCGGTCCGCTGCGGTTCGACCTGGGCTATCCGGTCGCGGGCGACACCGATGACGGGCTGCAATTCTATATCGGTATCGGGCAGGCCTTTTGAAACGCGCGCCCATATATGCGCTGGTGCTGACCGTCGGCCTGTCGGTCCC
>CAYGNB010000007.1:2576-4270 GCA_964351135.1 uncultured Rhodobacterales bacterium
ATCGCCTTTGCCGCCGATATCGCGGGCGATGTTACCCCGCTGCTGACACCCGAGCTGCGCGAGTTCTTCGGCACCGAGACCGCCCTGAGACTGAACGGCCGCAGCGATCCGGACGGGCGGCTGGAACTCAGCGCGCTGGACGTGTCCGCCGATGCGCTGACCCTGAGCGGCGCCGTCACGATTGCGCAGGGCAAGCTGGACAAGGCGCAGCTGGAGGGCCGGATCGCGCCACCGGAAGGCGATGCGGTGGTTCTGCCGATGGGCACCCGCACGACGCTGAAAGGCGCGCGGCTGGCACTGGACCTCGACCGCTCGGTCGACGACGGCTGGGATCTGAGCCTGGATCTGGACGGGCTGGAGCAAGCCGACCTGAGCCTGCAGCGGGCCGAAGTGACCGCGACCGGCATGCTCGAGCCGGACCGCGACACCGCTGCCAACGGTACGTTCGACGCAACCCTGACCGGCCTTGGCTTTGCCGATACGGCGCTGGCGCAGGCGGTGGGCGACACGGTCGGCATGACGGGCGGGTTCCGGCTGTTGCGGGAAAAGGTGATCGACCTCACCGACATCGAACTGGCCGGGTCCGACTACCGCGCCACGGTGGACGGCCGGATCGACGGCCTGGACAGCGGGTTTCACATGACCGGCAGCGCTTCGGTCGCGGCGGATGACCTGTCACGCTTTGGCGCACTGGCCGGCCAGGATCTGGGCGGCGCCATCACTGCCCGCGTCGACGGGGCTGGCGCGCCGCTGTCGGGCATGTTCGATGTGAAAGTACAGGCGGACGCCACCGATCTGGCGGCGGGGATCGACAAGCTCGACCCGCTGATCGCAGGGGCAAGCACGCTGCGCCTGGACGCGGCACGGGACGAAAACGGCCTGTCCATCAGGGATTTCGGACTACAGACCCCGGCGCTGAACGCGCAGGCCGAGGGTGCCGTGCGCACCACGGGCACCGAACTGACCCTGTCGGCGGCGCTGGACGATCTGGCCCGCGTGCTGCCGCAGGCCAAGGGCCCGGTCACGCTGTCGGGCGACGTCGCGCATGACGACACCTGGTCTGGCAAACTGCGCCTCGACGCACCGAACGAGTCCTTTGCCGATGTCGAAGGCAGCTACGATCCGCGGGGCAGCGTCGATCTGACCTATGCGGCAACCGTCAACCGGATCGAAGCCTATGTGCCGCAGATCGAAGGCGCGATTACCTCGCGCGGCACCGCGCAACGGCAGGACGGAAGCTGGAAAATCGACAGCGCGACCGACGGCAGCGCCGGGATCACTGCACAGATCGCCGGTACGCTGGACGAGGCCACGGGCGTGGCGGATATGCTGGTGCAGGCGGTGTTCGACGATCTCGGCCGGCTGGTCCCGGCCCTGCCTGGGGCGGCACAGCTGAACGGACGCGCAGGGCGCAATGCCGAAGGCACGGCGACAGCGCAACTGCGCCTGGATGCGCCCAAGGGCATTTCGGCGGTTGTCGATGCCGACGCCCAGCCGGACGGCACGGCGGATGTAACCTTTTCGACGCTGGTCAGCGCACTGGACACCTTTGTGCCGCAACTCGCCGGGGCGCTGTCCGCCGACGGCACCGCCAAACGGCGCGACGGGGCATGGGATATCGACGCCACCACCGGCGGCAGCGCGGGTATCGCGGCCACGGTCAGGGCGGGTTTCGACGAGACCACCGGCGATGC
>CAYGNB010000007.1:4370-17504 GCA_964351135.1 uncultured Rhodobacterales bacterium
GCGCGGGTATCGCGGCCACGGTCAGGGCGGGTTTCGACGAGACCACCGGCGATGCCGAAGCCACCTTTGACACCACGCTGGCGCGGCTGGAACGGTTGGTCCCGGCGATGGACGGCACCGCGCGGCTGCGCGGACAGGCGGCCCGGACAGGTGCCGGCGATATCTCGGGCCATGTCAATCTCGACGGGCCGCACGATACGCGCGCCGAGATCACCGGCAAGCTGCCGGCCAGCGGCGATGCAGAGGTGACCATGACCGCCGCGATGGAACAGCTGGAGCGGCTGGTAAAGCCGCTGGCGGGCTCGCTCACCGCAGAGGCCACGGCCCAGCGGCGCGACGGTATCTGGCTGATCGACGGCGAAACCGGCGGCAGTGCCGGGATCGGTGCCAGCGTGATCGGCAGATACACCGAGGCCACCGGCGCCGCACAGGTCGAACTCGATGCCGATGTGGCCCGGCTCGAACGGCTGGTGCCGCCGGTCAGGGGCACAGGCAGGCTGGCGGCCAATCTCGATCTTGCCGAAACCGGGACACTGGGCGCTCTTGCACGGTTTGACGGGCCAAGCAGTTCCTACGCGGAATTGACCGCAGAGCTTCATCCCGAAGGCGAAGCGAGCGTGATCTTCGATGCCGAACTCGCGGCGCTGGAGCGGTTCATGCCCGAGGTCAGCGGTGCGGTTCACGCAAAGGGCACCGGCAAACGCGACAACAAAATCTGGCAGATCGTCAGCGACGCGCGCGGCCCCGCCGGCATTACCGCCGACCTTTCGGGCAGTTTCAACGAGGCCAGCGGCGAGGCTGACATCGCCGCCAATGGCCGGCTGCTGCTGGGGATCGCCAACCAGTTCATGACCCCCAACGCGGTGGACGGGGCGGCCACCTATGACATCACCCTGAAGGGCAAGCCTGCGGTCGAAAACATCGCGGGCACCGTTGCGACCTCTGGCGCCAGCTTCGTGATCCCCGATATCGGGCAGAGCGTCACCGACATCAACGCCAATGTCGGGTTGGCTAACGGCTCCGCCAACCTGGACCTGTCCGGGAGCATGCGCGCGGGCGGACGATTCACGGTCACCGGCCCGGTGACGCTGACCCCGCCCTTTGACGGCAATCTTGCCATCAGGCTGAACCAGCTGGGCCTGACTGACAACGTGCTCTTCACCTCGGTGGCCAGCGGGCAATTGTCGGTCGCCGGTCCGCTGATGACGAACCCACGGGTTGCCGGGCGCATCGACTTTGGCGAAACCAACATCGACCTGAACAACGTGTCCGGGTCCGTCGGCGCGGCCCCGATCCCGCCGATACAGCATGTCGGCGAAACCGGCGCGCAATACACCACCCGCGACCGCGCCGGGCTGGTCAAGGAGGAGGACGGCGGTGGTGGAGGCATCGTGGTCGGGCTCGATGTCACCCTCTCGGCCCCGAACCGTGTCAAGGTGAGCGGCCGCGGCCTGCAATCGGAACTGGGCGGCGAAATCCATGTCGGCGGCACCAGCGCACAGATGGTGCCCGCGGGCCGGATCAGCCTGATCCGGGGTACGTTCGACCTGTTCGGACGCCGGCTGGCGCTGGACGAGGGCCGCGTATCGTTGCAGGGTAATTTTGAGCCCTATGTCGATTTCTCGGCGTCGACCACCACAGAAGACGGTCAGGCCACGATCAGAATCACTGGCCCGATGGACACCCCGGAAATCGTCGTCACATCGGTTCCCGACCGCCCCACCGAAGAGGCGCTGGCAATGCTGATCTTTGGCAGCGACATCAATGACATCTCGCCCCTGAAGCTGGCACAGATCGCAGCGCAGGCGGCCTCCTTGGGCGGCGCGGGCAACAAGGCGACGGATACGCTGGCCACCGGGCTGTTCGATCTGGGCGGTTACCTCACCGACAAGCTCTATACCGATGTCGAGGTCAATTCGGACGGCGAGGCCGAACTGCAACTGAACCTCGACGTGACCGACCACCTGACGCTGCGCGGAACGGCGGACAATGCCGGGGATACCGGTATCGGGATGTTCTTCAGCCGCGATTACTGACGTCAGGCCAGCGCCCGCACCACCTGCGCGGCACCGGTCAGCCCCGCGGCATCGTCGGTGATCAGCCGCAGCGGCACCTGCGATATCTGATTGCCGAACGGACCCGGTGTTCGCAGCGCATCCAGAAACACCGCGCGCGCGGGCGATCCCAGCAAACCGCGCGAAACACTGCCCGCGAAATGCAACCCGGCATGGGGCTGGTAGAGAAACACCAGTTCCCGCGCGAGCAACGCCATGGACCGCGCTGCCAGTTCGACGCATTGCGCAACCTTGTCGCGTCGCGCCGGATCGTAGGCGGAGATTAGCGCCGCCGCATCGGTCCCTGACCCACCCCCCAGACTATCGTAAAGCCGCGCCAGCCCCCGGCCCGAAAAGAGCGCCTCATAGGTTTCGAAGTCTGCCGCGCGCGGGCCGATTGCTTCGGTCAGGGCCGCCGAGATATTCGATGGCAAAGAAGCATGGCCCAGTTCGGCCTCGATGACCGCAGGTGGCGCAACACCGAGCCGGGCCAGCGAGATGTTGAACCCGGTCCCCAGTCCCGCAACCATCATCTGGTCATTGGCAGGTGGTGCGCCAGGGCCGGGGCGAAGATCCTCGACCTGCCCCGTGTCCAAGGCCGCCAGCGCGTGGCCCAACGCCGCCAGATCGTTGATCAACCGCAGCCGGCCCGGCCCTTGCAAACCCAGCGCTGTGGCGACAGGGGCACGGTCGAACTGCCAGTCGCGATTGGTCAACCGCGCCCGGTGGGCCGTCACCGGCCCGGCTACCGCAATGCAGGCTCCCGTGAGTGGTGGCGGCGCGGCATCGCCGCTCCATGCGGCCAGCAGCGCCTCGAAACCTGCAAAATCGTCATTGCGGTAGTACCGGGCCGGTCCGGGCCGCCCGTCGGCCTCCACCAGCGCCAGCCGCGTATTTGTGCCGCCCACATCGGCGACCAGCCCGGTCACACCCCCTGCCCCGTCACGCTGCGGCGCCCGGATGTTTGCCGAGGATGATCATGCCCAAAAGGTCGTCGTCAGTCACATCGTCCACATCGACGGTACCGACGAGCTTGCCGTTCTTCATCACGCTAGCCCGATCGCAGAGCTTCATCACGTCATGGATGTCGTGGCTGATCAGAAAAATGCCGATGCCTTCGGATTTCAGCTGCCCGATCAGTTCCGCCACCATCTGCGTCTCATGCGGTCCCAGCGCGGCGGTGGGTTCGTCCATGATCAGGATCCGCGCATCGAAATAGACCGCCCGCGCGATGGCCACCGATTGCCGCTGCCCGCCGGACAACGCTGAAACCGGGTCGCCGAACTTCTGGAAATTCGGGTTGAGCCGCGCCATGATCCGGCGCGTTTCAGCCTCCATCGCATCTTCGTCGAGAAACCCCAGCCCAGTCGTCAGTTCGCGGCCCAGGAACAGGTTCGACGCCGCGTCCAGATTGTCCGCCAATGCCAGCGTCTGATAGATCGTTTCGATCTTGTAGCGGCGGGCATCGCGCGGGTTGGCGATATCCGCCTTGTCGCCATTGATGAGGATTTCGCCCGAATCCATCCGATATGCGCCCGAGAGGATCTTGATCAGGGTGGATTTGCCCGCGCCATTGTGGCCCAGCAGGCCGACCACTTCGCCCGCGTGCAGGTCGACGCTGACATGATCGACCGCGTGCACACCGCCAAAGGCGATGCAGATGTCACGCATCTCGACCAGCGGGGGCTGCGATTGGCCAGTCATCGTGCATCCCCCGTGCGCTTGCGATAGAGAATGTCGATCAGGACGGCGAGCACCAGCACAGCGCCGACGACGATATTCTGCAGCGGCGCATCCACGCCGACCATCGCCATACCCGATTGCAGCGACTGCATGATCAGTGCCCCCAGGATGGCGCCGTGGATGGTCCCCGCCCCGCCCGCCAGCGCGGTACCGCCGATCACCGCAGCCGCGATCACGCGCAGTTCGTCCAGCGTGCCGATGTCGTTGGAGTGATTGGTCAACCGCGCCGAGGCGACCACCGCTGAGATCGCGCAAAGCGCGCCCATCAGCGCGAACACCTTGACCGTGAGCAACCGCGTGTTGATGCCGGACAGTTCCGCCGCATCCGGGTTGCCGCCGGTGGCGAAGATATAGCGCCCCAGTGCAGTCCGCCGCGCGAGAATGGTCATACCCGCAGCGATAAAGACCAGCAGCAGCACCGAAATCGGGATGCCGTAGGACATGGTGAATCCCTCGGGCATCACCTCGCCCCGGGCTTCGAACAGGCGCTGAACCCGCCGGACAGGCACTTCGTAAGCGTTCAGGATCGCGACAAGCCCAAGGATCGCCACGGCGATGATCGCGGCCAGAACGCCCTCGGCCCAGAGCGGTTTGACGGCAAAGCCGTGCCGCATCTTGTTGCGCCGGGCGCCATAGAGGCCCCAGAGTGCAGCGGCCAGCGCCAGCACCCCCACGATCCAGGACGCGGTGGCGCCCAGCGTTCCGTTGATGCCGCCGAATTTCAGAAAAGTCGGGTCCAGCGGCCCGATGGTCTTGCCGCTGGTCAGGTACCAGCCCACGTTACGCCAGACCAGCAGCCCGCCCAGCGTGACGATAAAGGCGGGAATGGTCATGTAACCGACCAGCCAGCCGTGAAAGGCGCCGATCAGCGCGCCGGTCAGCAGACCCAGCGCGATCGTCAGCCACGGGGTCAGCGGATGGCCGAGCCCCAGCCCCAGTGTGTTCGGCAGCAGTTGCGTCTGCGTCATCGCCATCACCGCCGAACATGTGGCCAGCAGCGCGCCCACCGACAGGTCGATATTGCGGGTGACGATGATGAACACCATTCCGGTGGCCATGATCGCCACCGAAACCGTCTGGATGGTCAGGTTGAAAATATTGCGCGGGGTCAGAAAACGCCCGCCGGTGACGATATCGAAAACCACGCACAGCACCGCGAAGGCGGCCACCATGCCCAGCAGTCGCAAATCGATTTCGAGCGTTTGCAGGATGGTCTTGCGCGCGCGCGCCGGCGCGTGATCGGTATCGGTCTGGGTCATGTCCGGAGGATCCACAAGGCGGGCAGTCCGCTCCGGCATCCGGAGCGGACTGCCGTCAGATCAGTTGCACGGCGACGGGCCGCCCGAAACGCCCTGGCACAGGGCTTCCTTCGTGATCCAGTTGGCGTCGACCACGGCGTCCAGATTGTCCGCGGTGATCGGAACCGGCTTGAGAAACACCGCGTTCAGTTCGGTGCCACCGGGCGATTTCCACAGCTCGCTGTCCTGGATGCCGGTCATCTGGGTGCCCTTGGCCAGCGCCACCGCAATCCGGCCGGCCGCCTTGCCAAGATCGCGGGCGTCCTTCCACACACTGACAGTCTGGGTACCCTTGGCAACCCGGTTCAGGGCTGCATGATCGCCATCCTGCCCCGACACCGGGATGCCTTCCATCCCCTGCGCCGTCAGTGCCGCGACCACGCCCCCGGCGGTGCCGTCGTTCGAAGCCACCACCGCGTCGACCTTGTTGTCGCTGGCGGTCAGGATCTGTTCCATGTTGCGCTGCGCGTTGGCGGGCAGCCACCCGTCGGTATAGGCTTCGCCGACAATGGTGATATCGCCGGCGTCAATCGCCTCCTGCAGCACCTCCTGCTGACCGCCACGCAGGAAATCGGCATTCGGGTCGGTGGGCGAGCCCTTGATCATCACGTAATTGCCCTTGGGCGCGGCCGCCAGAACCGCGCGCGCCTGCATCCGTCCGACCTCGACATTGTCGAAGGTCAGGTAGAAGGCGCGGCTGTCCTCGATCAGCCGGTCATAGCCCACCACCGGGATACCCTCGTCGGTGGCAGCCTGCACCGCGGGGCCGATCGCCTGCGCGTCCTGCGCGAGGATGATCAGCGCATCGACACCCTGCGCGATCAGGCTTTCGACGTCCGACAACTGTTTGGCGGACGAACTTTGCGCGTCGGCCGAGACATATTGCGCGCCATGCTGTTCCAGTTCGGCCTTGATCGCCGCTTCGTCGGTCTTCCAGCGCTCCTCCTGGAAATTCGACCAGCTCACCCCGACCACCAGGTCGTCGGCCCAGGCCGCCGTGCTCATCAGGGCGCCGGCCAGCAGCGCCGTCGCGGTTGCTTTGATCTTCATGTCTCTCCCTCCACGATACTTGCGCGCCGGTGTCCGGGTCGCGGACCGGTGCGAGTGGAAGGATGGTCATTCATTTTAATTTGAAAATCAAATTTAATCGCCTAACCTTGAGGAAATTATGGTCCGCCACCTGGCTTGCTCCGCGAGATAAGCTAAACTGGTTTATGAAAAGATCCGCATAAATGGCTGCGATACAAAGAGAACAGGGCCGAAGCACATTGCTACGCCACATCCGGCAGGCCGGGCCGGTGCCGCGCATCGAACTGGCCGATCGCACGGGAATCAGCCGCGCCACGGTAACCACGATCACCGCCGAACTGCTGTCGCACGGGCTGATCGAAGAAGTCGCGCGCGCCGATTCTTCCGGTGACAGCCGCCGCGGCCGCCCCCGCGTCGATCTCAGAATCAACGGCAAGGCACACCTGCTGGCGGGGATGAAACTGACCGACCGCAAGCTGTCGCTGGTCCTGATGGATTTCGAAGGCGCTGAGCTGGCGGAACTGGAGACGCAGATGCCCGCATCAATGCAATCGCCCGGGCAGCTCGCTACCGAAATCGGCGCCGCGTTGAACGTGCTGACCGCGCGGGCGGGCAGGTCTCTGGCCGACTTGTCCGGCGTTGGTGTGGGCATCGCCGGCGTGGTCGAGGCGGCGCGCGGCTTCGTCTATTGGTCTCCATCGCTGTCGGACCGCAACATCCCCCTGGGCGCCGTCCTGTCCGATCATCTGGGCATTCCGGTCTTTGTGGACAACGACGCCAACCTGGTGGCAGTAGCCGAACAGGGGTTCGGTCTGGGACGCGGCCATGACGATTTCATCGTCGTAACCATCGAAAGCGGCGTCGGCCTGGGACTGGTGATCGGTGGCAAGGTCTATCGCGGCACCCGTGGCTGCGGCGCGGAATTCGGCCACACCAAGATACATTTCGAAGGCGCGCTCTGCCGCTGCGGCCAGCGCGGATGCCTCGAGGCTTACGTGGCCGATTATGCGCTGCTGCGCGAGGCGCTGACGGTTCCGGGCGCCGCCGATCCCACCGAGGGAACCGAAGCGCGGATGCAGGCGTTGCTGGCGGCGGCGCGGGCGGGCGACGCCTCGGCCCGGTCGATCCTCGACCGTTCGGGCCGGGTATTCGCGATGGGGCTGGCCAATCTGGTCAACATCTTCGATCCCGAACTGATCATTCTGGCCGGCGAACAGATGCAGTTCGACCATCTTTATGCCGACGCGGTGATCGAGGCGATGCGACGATCCATCGTGCAGGTGGACAAGCCGCCGCCCGAGGTGGTGATCCATAAATGGGGCAACCTGATGTGGGCGCGCGGCGCGGCGGCCTATGCGCTGGATCAGGTGACCGATCTTGCGCTTGCGGGGATGGCCGACAATGCGGGCTGAAACGATCGTCATAGCGGCGCTGGTGGCAGCCCCGGCTGCGGCGGGTCCGCAATTCCGCCCCGTGGAGGTGCCCGCGCATGTCTATGCGGGCGGTTGGGAACATTTCGTGGGCGGCGGGCTGGCGGTATTCGACTGCGACGGTGACCGTCTGCCAGAGCTTTATGCGGCGGGCGGCAGCGCCCCCGCCACGCTGTTGCGCAACCGGTCCGCACCGACCGGCGATCTGGCCTTTGTCGCCGATACGCCCGAGGCGTTGGCGCTGACCGGAGTGACGGGCGCCTATCCGCTGGATATCGACGGTGACGGGCACCTGGACCTGGCGGTGCTGCGGGTGGGCGAAAACCGCCTGTTGCGCGGCGGTGAGAATTGCACATTCACCCCGTTCGACGATCTGGGATTTGACAGCGGCGATCGCTGGACCACGGCGTTTTCCGCCACCTGGGAACCGGGGTACGATCTGCCGACGCTGGCCTTTGGCAACTATGTCGACCGCACCGACCCGGACGGGCCGTTTCGCGCCTGCGACGTGAACCGGCTCTACCGGCCCGATGGTGCGCGCTATGGCCCGCCGCAGGACCTGACGCCGGGATTCTGCCCGCTGTCGATGCTGTTCACCGACTGGGACCGGCGCGGACGGGCCGATCTGCGCATCAGCAACGACCGCCATTACTATGTCACCGGCGGCGAGGAACAGCTCTGGGCGATGGAGGAGACACCCCGGCTCTACGGCCCCGAGGATGGCTGGCGCAGTCATATGCTCTGGGGCATGGGGATTGCCCAGCGCGATCTCGATGGCGACGGACTGACCGAGGTGTTCCTGACCTCGATGGGCGATCAGCGGCTGCAACGGCGGGTGGCCGGAGCTGACGGTCCGGCCTACGAGGACGTGCCTTTTGACATGGGCACCACTGCGCACCGGCCCTATCTGGGCGATGACGGGCGTCCGTCCACCGGATGGCATGTGGCCTTTGGCGATGTGAACAATGACGGGCGCGACGATGCCTTTATCGCCAAGGGCAACGTGCAGGCGATGCCCGACAGTGCCCATGACGACCCCAACAACCTGCTGATGCAGGACCCGGAGGGACGGTTTATCGAAGCAGGTGGTGCGGCAGGGCTGGCCAGCCTGCATCGCGGACGCGGCGCGACACTAACCGATCTGAACGGCGACGGCCGGTTGGATGTGGCGGTGGTGAACCGCCGCGCGCCGCTCGAGGTCTGGCAGAACGTGACCGGCGGCACCGGCAACTGGCTGGCGGTGGCGCCGGCGCAGCCCGGCCCGAACGTAAACGCCGTGGGCGCATGGATCGAGCTGAAAACCGGCGGGCGGCGACAGGTGCGCGAAATCACCGTGGGCGGCGGCCATGCGAGTGGTGCCGCCCTGCCGGAACATTTCGGGCTGGGACTGGCTGCATCGGCGCGGCTGCGGGTGATCTGGCCTGACGGGACAGCGTCGGGATGGCAAGAGATCCCGGCAAACCGGCAGGTGGTGCTGCGGCGCGACGGCGAAGGGCTCGCGGTTTCCTACTGATCCACCGGCAGCCTACTGGGCACATGGGTCGGCACGCCCAGCCGACCGGCAAGTGCGGTTTCGTCCATCAGCGCGGCAAGAAACGCCATCAGGTCGGCGATCTCGGTATCGCTGAGATGTTGAGAGCCGAGCGTATTGGCCGCCGCGATGGCCGAGACCTCAGCCGCAGCGTCCATCACCGCACGATCGCTACCGAAACCCGCCCCCGGCAGCTGCGCCTGCGCCGGATCATAGGCGCGCAGCGACCCGACAGGATCGAGATGATGACGGATCACCCCGTCGAGCGTGGCAAAGGCTCCGGCGTGGCCGTAAGGCGCGGTGCGCGTCACATTGCGCAGCGACGGGGTGCGAAAGGCATAGGCATCGCGCACATCGCCCGTCACCCGCATCCGACCGGTATCGCGGTTGTGGCGCTCGAACCGCGCGGCCTTGCCCGGGCCGATCTGGGGCATGGCGATGGCGTGAAAGCCATGGTCGGTCTGGAACTGCCCGGCATGGCAGCTATCGCATCCCGCCTTGCCATAGAACAGCGCCATGCCCCGCGCGGCGGCAGGCGGCAGCGGCACACCATCGCGCAGATACCGGTCAAAAGCGCTGTCATCGGCCCGCCATTCGAAAGCGATGAAATCTGCGATCACATTGGCGATATCGGTAAAGTGGATTTGGCGGGCGCCGATCACCGTGTCGAAACGCGCACGATAATCCGGGATCGCGGCGACCCGAGCCGACAGGATATCCCAGGCACCGCCCGGATCGGTCAGCAACCCCTGCCGCACCGCCTGCGCCACATCGTTTTCGGAATAGTGACCGGCCATTTCGTCGCCGGACAGCACCGGGAACATCGCCTGCGCCGACAGCACCGAGGCAAAGCCCCGCGCCATGTCCGCGCCCAGCGGGGTACGGATACCGCCCGCGCGATCCGGATCCAGTTCCAGCCGCCCGTCATGGAACAGGGTGGTGAACTGCGCGGCACCGAGATTGAACAGGGCGGGCGCATTGCGCGGAATGCGCTGTTCCGGCGGGTTGGCGGGGTCATGGCCGCGATCCGGCCCCAGTCCCCTACCGCCATCGCCCAGCCCCAGCGACACCCCGTCGCCGGTGGCAAAACGGGGATGGTGGCAGGTCGCGCAGGATACGGTTTTCGCCCCGCTCAGGATCGGATCGTAAAACAGCAGCCGACCCAGCTCGACCCGCGCCATGTCCGGTTCGGGGAACACGGCGTCCGGTTCCGGCAAAGGCCCGGCGATCGCCACTCCCGCCACCAGCAGCCACGCGACGATGCCACCCCCTGCCCCGGCCCGCCTTCGGCGCCGCGGAGCAATATGGCGGCCTGCCATCATCGCTCAGACAAAGCGGTTGACGTAGTTTTCGAGCATCTCCTGCTGTCCCGAACGGGGTTGCGGGTCGGTTTCGCCAGACGACACGCGGTCAAAAATAGTATCGAGATCGCTGGTCAGCATCGCCTGCGCCTGCGGGCTGTCCCAACCGGCATAGCGGTCGGTGAGCGCGGCATCCAGCCCGCCGTCCTCAATCATCGCGGCAGCGGCCTTCAGCCCGCGCGCGCAAACGTCCATCGCGCCCACATGCGCGGCGATCAGGTCCTGCGCATCCAGCGACTGCCGCCGCAGCTTGGCATCGAAGTTGGTACCACCGGTGGTGAAGCCGCCCGATTTCAGAACGTGATAATAGGCCATCGCGACCTCGGGCACGTTGTTGGGGAACTGGTCGGTATCCCAGCCGGACTGATAGTCGTTGCGGTTCATGTCGATGCTGCCCAGCATACCCTCGGCCGCGGCCAGTGCCAGTTCGTGTTCGAACGAATGCCCGGCCAGGATCGCGTGCCCCTGTTCGATGTTCAGCTTGACCTCGTCTTCCAGCCCATATTTGCGCAGGAACCCGATGCAGGTGGCCACGTCGAAATCGTATTGGTGCTTCGACGGTTCCTGCGGCTTGGGCTCGACCAGGATCGCGCCCTCGAAACCGATTTTGTGCTTGTAGTCGACGACCATCGACAGGAACCGGCCCATATGGTCCAGTTCGCGGCTCAGGTCGGTGTTCAGCAGGGTTTCATAGCCTTCACGCCCACCCCAGAGCACATAGTTCTGCCCGCCGAGTTTCTGGGTGGCGTCCATGCAGGTCTTGACCGTCGCCGCCGCCCACGCGAACACGTCCGGGTCCGGGTTGGTGGCCGCACCGGCCATGAACCGGCGATGGCTGAACATGTTGGCGGTGCCCCACAGCAACCGGACCTTCCGGCCCTCCATCTTCTGCGCGAAGTAATCGGTGATCTCTTCGAGGTTGCGCAGGCTTTCGGCAAATGTTGCGCCCTCGGGGCGAATATCGGCGTCGTGCCAGCAGAAATAGGGCTGGCCCAGAATATCGAACATCTCAAACGCCGCGTCGGCCTTGATCCTCGCGCGCGCCATGTCGTCCTGCGGATACCACGGTCGCAGAAAGGTCTGCCCGCCAAAGGGGTCGCCACCCTCCCATGCGAAGGAATGCCAATAGGCAACGGCAAAGCGCAGGTGATCCTCCATCCGGCGGCCCATGACCGTCTCGTCGGGATTGTAGTGACGGAATGCCAGCGGGTTGCTGCTGTCCACACCTTCATAGGCGACGGGCGCGATATCATGGAAAAAACCGGTCATGTCATGTCTCTCCTGGCATGGCCTTGAGGGCCGGATAGGCGGCGGCGAACCCGGCATAGCCCTCTGCAAAGGCGTCGCGGAGGTCAGCGCGCGGGGCGATGGTTTCCGCAATGGGCGGTCGGGTCATCACCTGATCGGGCGCAACGCCGGTGACGCCGCAGATCGCCAGACGCGCCGCCCCCAGCGCCGCCCCCAGTTCACCTTTTTCCGGCAGGTCCACCGGCAGATCGAGCGCACAGGCCAGCAACTCGCACCAATAGCGCGATCGCGCTCCGCCGCCGATGGCCAACACGCGCCTCAGATTGGCCCCCGTCGATCGCAGCGCCTCGAGGTTGTCGCGCAGCGCGAAACTGACCCCTTCGAGCACCGCGCGGGTCAGGTCGTCGCGCCCATGCGCGATGTCGAGCCCGGCAAACGCACCCCGCACGGCACTATCGTTGTGCGGTGTCCGCTCGCCCGACAGATAGGGCAAGAACCGCAGCCGCCCCGGGGCACGCAGGTCCCCCAGCCCGGCGGTCAACGCGGCGGGCGTCTGCCCGGTGATCCGGGCCAGCCAGTTCAGGCTGTCCGTAGCCGACAGGATAACCCCCATCTGATACCAGCGCCCCGGCACCGCATGGCAGAAGGTATGCACCGCGCTGTCCGGTTTGGGGGCAAAGCCATCGCGCGCGGCCAGCAGGACCCCCGAGGTGCCGAGCGACACGAACCCGTCGCCATCGTCCAGTGCGCCGACCCCGCAGGCCGCCGCCGCGTTGTCGCCACCGCCGATCACCACCTGCACATCATCAGGCAACCCGAGGTCACGGGCCAGATCGCCGCGCACAGGCCCGGCGACACCGGTGCCTTCCAGCAGTTCGGGCATCTGGTCGCGGCGCATCCCGGACGCGGCAAGCAGATCGTCGGACCAGTCGCGCGCGCCGGTATCGAGCCACGCCGTGCCAGCGCTGTCTGACATGTCGGACACGGCGCGTCCTGTCAGCCAATAGGCAAGATAATCCTTTGGCAGCAGCACCTTGTCGATTGACGCGAAAGTATCCGGTTCATTCTCGGCCACCCAAACCAGTTTCGGCGCGGTAAAGCCGGGAAAGACGATGTTGCCGGAAAGCGCACGCACCCCAGGCGTCGTGTCGAGCCGGGCGGCCTGTTCGTGGCTGCGTGTGTCGTTCCACAGGATACAGGGGCGCAGCACCTCGCCCTTGTCATCCAGCAGCGTCGCGCCGTGCATCTGACCCGACAGCCCGATGCCCTTCAGCGCCGCAATTTCACCGGGAAACCGTTGCGCCAGTTCACGCAGCGCCGCCCACGCCGCGTTGATCCAGTCAGCCGGGTCCTGTTCGCTCCAGCCGGGATGGGGGCGCGACGCATCAAGCGCCGAATCCGCGTCGCCGACAACCGCACCGCCGCCATCCACCAGCAGCG
>CAYGNB010000007.1:17604-21163 GCA_964351135.1 uncultured Rhodobacterales bacterium
TCAAGCGCCGAATCCGCGTCGCCGACAACCGCACCGCCGCCATCCACCAGCAGCGCGCGAACGCCCGATGTACCAAGATCGAGACCGATGAACATGTGACCTCCCCTCACCCGCCGGGAGTGTCCTCATGTTTTTTTCGCGTGTCAAACTAATTCAGCACCACACCCTGCGGCGGATGATGAACATGCATCATTTCGCCGATGCCATGGCGGCGGCGGTGTCCAGCATGCGCAGCGAAAATGCCCATTCGTTGTCATACCAGGCCAGCACCCGGACCAGTCCGCCATCGCTGACGCTGGTCTGTTCGGTGGCAAAGATGGACGAATGCGGGTTGTGGTTGAAATCGCTGGAGACCAACGGCAGATCGCTGACGCTCAGAATACCCTTGAGCGGCCCTGCGGCAGCCTTGCGGATCGCATCGTTGATCGCCTCGACCGTCGGCACGCGGGTTGGCATGAAACACAGATCCACCGCCGACACGTTCGGCGTCGGGACTCGGATTGCAGAACCGTCGAGCCGCCCCTTGAGATGCGGCAGCACCTCGCCCACGGCACGGGCGGCACCGGTGGTGGTCGGCACCATCGACAACGCGGCAGCGCGTGCGCGATAAAGATCGCCATGCGCCGTATCCAGCGTCGGCTGGTCGCCGGTATAGGAATGGATCGTGGTCATGTAACCGGTTTCGATACCAAAGGCGTCGTCCAGGACCAGTGCCACCGGCGACAGGCAGTTGGTGGTGCAGGATGCGTTCGACACGATCCGGTCGCGCGCCGTCAGCACGCCGTGGTTGACCCCGTAGACGACGGTCTTGTCGACGTCCTTGCCCGGCGCGGAAATCAGCACCTTGCCGGCGCCCGCCTCCAGATAGGCCGAGGCCTTGTCATGGGACCGGAACGCACCGGTGCATTCCAGCGCGATATCCACATCCGCCCAGTTCAACGCCGCCGGATCGCGTTCGGTGGAGAACCTGAGCCGGTGCCCGTCCACCACCATTTCGTCGCCCTCGACAGCAGCATCACGGTTCAGCGGGCCGTGCACACTGTCGAATTGCAGCAGATGCGCCCCGGTCGCCGCCGGTGCAAGGTCGTTGATTGCGACGATTTCCACGTCATCGCGGCCCGATTCCAACCAGCCGCGCAGTACCAGCCGCCCGATCCGTCCGAACCCGTTGATCGCCAGTTTTACGGTCATGTCCGCTTCTCCGCCCCATGCAATGTTATCGCTAACATAGCGCATTTAGCAAAGCCCGGCACAAATTTCCAGACCTGTTGTCACTGCAGGCGCAGAATCCGCCGGCCTGTCAGCACCCACCCGCCAGGACGGCCAGCAGCGCCCCATGATTTCCACACGCTTGCGCTGGCGCGGTCCTGCCCGTCAGGGCAGGTTTTCCTTCAACAGGATCTCGACCCGGATCCGTTCCTGCGACGGGATCACCTCGGCCCCGTCACACCGTGCACACAAGGTGCGCACCGCGCTGCGGGCGATGTGCCCCACATCCTGATTGATCAGCGCATCGACCGTCCCGTCCATAAGCGCCTCGCGCGAATGGGGGGTCAGGTCATGGGCGACAACCACCATGCTGCGCCCCAGCCGCCGTTCGCGCAGCGCCTGTGTCACGCCGCGCAACCCGGCGGCGACACAATAGAGGCCGACGATATCGCCGTTGCGTTCCAGCGTCTTGGCAGTCAGCTTTGCCGTCAGTTCGTGATCGTCATGGCCTTCGACAGACGGCAGCGCCACCAACCACGGAAACCCTGCACGCAGCACCTGATCGAACCCCAGCCGGCGCTGCACCATGTCGCGCGCCTGCATGGCATTGACCACCACCGCCACCCGGCCCGACCGGCTACCGAGAAACCGGCCCATCAGCACGCCTGCCGTGCGCCCCGCCGCCTGATTGTCGAGCCCGATGAAATCGTCGCGGGCTGACTTGGGCTGATCGCTGACCAGCGCCACCACGGCCAGCCCGCGATCCTTCAGCCGGTCGATCCAATACTGCACCAGCGGCGTTTCCCCGGCCATCACCGCCACTCCGTCCACATTGTCGCGCTCCAGAGCGGCAAAGGCGCTTTCCACGGCGCCGGGATCGGTAAAGGAAACAGCGCGGGTGGTGACCTCGGCACGGTCAGCCATCAACAACCGGCCGGTCTCGTCAATCGCGTCACGCAGCCCGCGCATGAACAGGCTCGGCGAATCGGGCACCAGGAACGTAAAACCGATACCGGCGCGCGGGAGCGAGGTCGGCGGCCGACAGGTCGTGCACATATCCCAGCTTGCGCACCGCCGCCCGCACCTTTTCGACGGTTGCCGCCCGCACGCCTGGACGGTCGTTCAGCACACGATCGACCACCGCCAGACTGACGCCTGCCTCGCGCGCGATGTCGTGAACCGTGGGCTTACCCATCCGCCCCTCCGGGCCCGCTCTGCGATCAGGTTAGGACCGGGCGCAAGGCCCGTCAAACAGAACCGCCGGATCGCACATGCTACGCACCACATATGCGACATTTGCTCACCACGTGTTGCAAGAGCCGCCCGCTTCCTCTTGCTGAAAATATCCCCGCCGGAGGCATGGCCGTCAGGCCATTCCGTCACACCTGCCCTGTGGACAACACCACCACGATGCCGCACCGAAACCGGCGGGAACGTGGACCGCCTCGACCGTGCCGTGATATTGAACCCTCATGTCACGGTACCGGTCAGATGCCCGCTACGCATGCGTACCGATGAATATCAAAGCGGCGGATACGACACCCCGAACCGAAAGGACGCCCATGACCACGACATTCGACGATCTAAACGGCGCGTCCGTCTTCATTACCGGCGGGGGGTCGGGAATCGGGGCGGCGCTCACCGACGGGTTCCTGGCCCAGGGCGCAAAGGTTGCCTTCGTCGGGCGCAGCGATGCCCGCGATTTCGTGGCCACGATGGCGGAACGGCACGGGCGCGCGCCGCTGTTCCTGCAGGGCGACATCACCGATACCGACCGTTTGCGCAGCGCCCTGCACCAGGCGGCCGAGGCCCACGGCCCGGTCAGTGTTCTGGTCAACAACGCCGCCAACGACCAGCGCCATACGATCGAGGACACGACGCCAGAGTTCTTCGACCGGTTGATCGCGATCAACCTCAAAGCCTATTTCTTTGCGG
Organism: uncultured Rhodobacterales bacterium; assembly: GCA_964351135.1. GTDB lineage: Bacteria > Pseudomonadota > Alphaproteobacteria > Rhodobacterales > Rhodobacteraceae > Pukyongiella. The sequence continues at coordinate 20,749 of CAYGNB010000007.1, forward strand.
CCCAGGCGGTGGCGCCGGGGATGCGGGCGGTCGGCGGCGGGTCGATCGTCAACTTCAGTTCGATCAGCTACATGATGGGCAATGCGGGCTATCCGGTCTATGCCGCCGCCAATGCCGGTATCACCGGGCTGACCCGCAGCCTCGCCCGCGAGCTCGGCCCCGATGGCATGCGCGTGAACGCGTTGGCGCCGGGCTGGGTGCTGACACAGAAACAGCTCGACAAATGGGCCACGCCCGGGGACCTGGCCACGCATCTGGACCGGCAGTGCCTGAAGCGGCATCTCGAACCAGCGGATATGGTCGGCCCGGCGCTGTTTCTCGCCTCGCAATGCTCGACGATGATGACCGGGCAGTGCATGGTCGTCGACGGCGGCGTAGTGACCACGGGGTAAATCACGGACATGACAGACAGGGT
>CAYGNB010000007.1:21263-23747 GCA_964351135.1 uncultured Rhodobacterales bacterium
GTGATGCGCGGCGAGGAAACCCAGATCGCCGGTTTCCTGTCCCTGAACCCGAACTGGGACGGCGTGATCTGCCTGCCCGGCACCCATAACAAATGGGTTCAGGTCAGCGCGGGCGAAGTCGTCAGTTTCCGCACCTTCATGACCGGCGAGATCTTCGCGCTGCTGGGCCGGCAATCGGTCCTGCGCCACTCGGTCGCCGAAACCGGCTGGGACGACGCGGCCTTTGCCGAAGCGCTCGGCGATGCGATGAGCCATCCCGAACGGATCGCCGGGCAGCTGTTTTCGCTGCGCGCCCGCGACCTGCTGGACGGCCAGCGGCCCGAGGCGGCACGCGCGCGCCTGTCGGGGCTGCTGACCGGCGCCGAATTGGCCGCGGCACGGCCCTACTGGCTGGGCCAGCAGATCGCCGTGATCGGGGATGGCGGGCCCGCGCAACCCTATGTGGCGGGGCTGCAGGCGCAGGGTGTACCGGTCACGCAGGCCGACGCCGCAAGAATGACGCTGGCTGGCCTGATCGCCGCGCATCGCCGGATGACCGAGGCGGCACAATGACCCGCCCGCTGATCGCTATCCTGCGCGGGATCACGCCCCCCGAGGCCGAGGCCGCCGCCGCCGCGCTGATCGGGGCCGGTATCGACGCGATCGAGGTGCCGCTGAATTCACCGGACCCGTTGGAGAGCATCGCGATCATGGCAGGGGCCTTTGGCGACCGGGCGCTGATCGGGGCCGGCACCGTGCTGACGCCTCAGGATGTGCAGGCCGTGGCCGACACAGGCGGACGGCTGATCGTATCACCCGATTGCAATCCCGAGGTGATCGGGCGCAGCAAGGCGCTGGGGCTGCAAAGCTGGCCGGGTGTGTTCACGCCGACCGAAGCCTTTGCCGCGCTGCGGGCCGGGGCGGACGGGTTGAAACTGTTTCCCGGCGCGCTGGCGGGCCCCGACGGGTTGCGCGCGCTCCGCGCAGTGCTGCCGCCTGACACGCGGGTCTATGCTGTCGGCGGCGCCGGACCAGAAAACTTCGCCCAATGGCTGCGGGCCGGTGCGGACGGCTTCGGCATCGGCTCGGCCCTCTACAGGCCGGGCATGTCAGCCACCGATATCGCCACCCGCGCCACAGCCGTCGTAACCGCCTATGACGAGGCCGCAAACCGATGACCGGGATATTCGACAACCGCGTGTGCAAACTGGGCGAAGGCCCGCTTTGGCACCCCGAGCGGCAACAGTTGTTCTGGTTCGACATCCTCGGCAAACGGTTGCTGAGCCGGAAAGGTGACAAGACCTGGGATTGGTCATTCGACGAATGTACCTCGGCGGCGGGCTGGATCGACCGTGACCGGCTGCTGATCGCATCGGAAACCGCGCTGTTCATCTTCGATCTGGACAGCGGCAACCGCCGCGACGTGGTCGCGCTCGAGGCGGATAACCCGGTGACCCGGTCCAACGACGGGCGCGCGGATCCCTGGGGCGGGTTCTGGATCGGCACCATGGGCAAGAATGCCGAACCCGAGGCCGGGGCGATCTATCGCCTGTACCGGGGCGAACTGCGCCGGCTGTTTTCACCGATCACCATCGCCAACTCGATCTGCTTCAGCCCCGATCACAGCCATGCCTGTTTCAGCGATACGGTTACGCGACAGGTGATGCGGCAAGCGCTGGACCCCGAAACCGGGTGGCCGCTGGGCGACCCCGAGGTCTATCTCGACCACTCGGACCAAGGGCTGAACCCGGACGGGGCGGTGATGGATACCGATGGCAATCTGTGGCTGGCGCAATGGGGCGCATTGCGGGTCGCCTGCTATGCCCCCGACGGGACATTCCTGCGAGCGGTGCACTTCGATGCGCTGCAGACCTCGTGCCCGGCCTTTGGCGGGCCGGATCTGACCACGCTCTACTGCACCTCGGCCACACAGGGGATGAGGCGCAGCACGCTGGCGGCCCATCCGGCCAATGGCATGACCTTTGCCGCACCGGACATCGCGCGCGGACAGGCCGAACACCGGGTGCGGCTGTAATCCCGGCGGGCGGTGTGACCTGCTGATGCCGCCGCCGGTTCAGGCAATTCGCCAGAGGGCAGTCAGGTGTTGAACAGGAAATGCATCACGTCGCCGTCCTTCACGACATAGCTCTTTCCCTCGGACCGCATCTTGCCCGCTTCCTTGGCGCCCTGTTCGCCGCCACATTCGACGAAATCGTCAAAGGCGATGGTTTCGGCGCGGATAAATCCCTTTTCGAAATCGCCGTGGATCACCCCCGCCGCCTGCGGCGCCTGCGTGCCCTGACGGATCGTCCAGGCGCGGGCCTCCTTGGGGCCGACGGTGAAATAGGTTTCCAGATGCAGCAGGTCGTAACCGGCACGGATCAGCCGGTCCAGCCCGGCCTCGGTGAGCCCCATTTCCTCAAGAAACATCTGCGCCTCGTCCGGTTCCAGCTGGCTGATTTCTTCCTCGATCCGGGCCGAGATGATCACATGCGCGTTGCCCTG
>CAYGNB010000008.1:0-23468 GCA_964351135.1 uncultured Rhodobacterales bacterium
CACCGTACAGGGGTGGCGCAGCGGGAACTGGAACGCCGCATCGACCATCCGCACCTCATGCGCGGCACAGACCGCTTCGATCCGGGTGACGCGGTCGAGGATGTCCGGCGGCGCCGGGTCGTAGTTGTAGAACGCCCCCGGTCGTGGCCCGCTGGCCAGGATGCCGGAATTGTAGGGCCCACCGATCACCACGCCGATACCGCGCCGCTCCGCCAGCGGCAGGAAACTGTCCAGCGCCTCCTGTTCGAGCAGGGTATAGCGCCCGGCCAGCAGGAAAATGTCGAAATCGCCCCGTTCGACCAGTGTCTGGCAGGGCTGCCATTCGTTCACCCCGGCGCCGAAGGCCCGGATCACGCCCTGATCCCGCAGCGACAGCAGCGCCTCGTATCCGCCCGCCATGAATTCCTCGATCCGCGCGGCCAGCGCCTCGGCCGACCCGTGATTGAAGATGTCGATATCATGGGCGAACAGCAGGTCGATCCGGTCCACGCCCAGCCGTTCCAGCGAAAACTCGACGGACCGCATCACCCCGTCATAGCCGTAATCGTACATTTCGCGCCGCGATGGCACATCGAACCATTTGCCGACCCCGTCCCGGTCCTCGGGCCTGCAGGCCCGCAGCAGGCGGCCGACCTTGGTCGACAGCACATAGCTGTCACGCGCCTTGCCACGCAGGAACCGGTTGAGCCGGGTTTCCGACAGGCCCATTCCATAGAGCGGCGCGGTATCGTAGTACCGCACACCGGCCGCCCAGGCCCGTTCCAGAATCGCATGGGCATCATCGTCCGAAATCGCGCGATACAGGTTTCCCAGCGGCGCCGTGCCGAACCCGAGCCGGGTAAAATCCAGCCCTCCGTTACCGATCCGGTCCCAGTGACAGGTCTCAAGTCCCATGCGTGCCCTCCCCTGCCGCCGGGTTCGTTCAGGGGTCAATTTCCCTTGCCTGCATAAGAAACCCCGCTAGGCTCCGGTTCAAGCACAAAGGGGGGACGAGGCGCATGAACAATTTCAGGCGCGTGTTCGGCGATGGGAAACCGGTCATCGCGATGGTGCATCTGGGCGCCTTGCCGGGCACGCCGCTGCACGATGCGGACGCCGGGCTGGACGGGCTGGTTGCCGCCGCGCGCGCCGATCTGACCGCATTGCAGGCCGCGGGCGTCGATGCGGTCATGTTCGGCAATGAAAACGACCGCCCCTACGAATTCGACGTCGACCGCGCCTCGACCGCGACAATGGCGTTCGTGATCGGCCGTTTGCGAAACGAAATCGCCGTACCCTTCGGGGTCAACGTGCTGTGGGACCCGCAAAGCACCGTGGCGCTGGCCGCCGCCACCGGCGCCGCATTCTGCCGCGAGATATTTACCGGCACCTATGCCTCGGACATGGGACCCTGGACGCCGGATGCGGGCGCGGCGATGCGCTATCGCGACCGGCTGGGGCGGCGCGATCTCGCGATGCTCTACAACGTCTCGGCGGAATTCGCCGACAGTCTCGACCGCCGCCCGCTGCCCGACCGGGCGCGCTCGGCCGTGTTTTCGTCGATCCCGGATGCGGTGCTGGTGTCGGGCCAGATCACCGGCGAGGCAGCCGAAATGGAGGATCTGCAAGCGGTCAAGGCGGTGCTGCCGGATGTGCCGGTGCTGGCCAATACCGGCGTGAAACACGACACCGTCGGCGACGTGCTGCGGATTGCCGATGGCTGCGTGGTGGGATCGTCGCTGAAGATCGACGGCAACACGTGGAACCCGGTCGATGCCGACCGCGCCGCCGATTTCATGGCGCGCGCGCGGGCCGCGCGCGACGGCTGAGGACGGATGATGCGGGATCGCCTGAAAACCGACCTGATCGACCTGATGCTGGTCCCCGGTCTCTCGGGCCACGAGGATCGCGTGCGCGCGGCGATCCGCGACCGGCTGCCAGACGGGGTGCAGACCCGCAGCGACCGGCTCGGCAACCTGATCGCCAGCTTTCCCGGCGATGGTCCGTCGGTGATGCTGTTCACGCATATGGACCAGCTGGGGTTCATCGTGCGCAAGATCGACGAGGACGGCGCGATCCGGGTCGAACGACTGGGTGGCGTGCCCGAACGCGCGCTGGCCGCGCAGCCGGTGACCCTCTGCCCGCCGGGCAGACCCGACGTGCCGGCCCTGATCGCCAACAAGAGCCACCACGCCACCACTCCCGAAGAGAAATACCACGTTCTGCGCGCGCCCGACCTGCGCATGGATGCCGGATTTTCCAGCCGCGACGAGGCCGAGGCCGCCGGCATTCGCATCGGTGTGCCGGTGGTCTACCGGCCGTCGGCAACCGAACTGGCGGGCGGGCGCATCGCCGGTACGGCGGTGGATGACCGCGCCGGCTGCGCCGTGCTGCTGGAGGTCGCCCGCGCGCTGACCGCACGCGATGGCGGACCGCCGGTGCATCTGGTCTTTTCCGTGCAGGAGGAATTCAACCTGCGCGGGGCGGTGGTTGCGGCGCAGACATTGCGTCCCGACATCGCGATCCAGATCGACCTGATGAACGCCACCGACACCCCGGACATGGCCAACCGGGGCGATATGCGGCTGGGCGGCGGGCCGGGGATGAGCCTCTATTCCTTTCACGGGCGCGGCACCCTGAACGGGGTGATCCCGCATCCGGCCATGGTCGAACTGATCGAAGACACAGCCGCCGCCGAGGCGCTGCCACTGCAGCGCAGCGCGCAGGTGGGCGTGCTGACCGACCTGTCCTATGTCCAGCTGGTGGGCGACGGCGTGGCCAGCGTCGATCTGGGCTTTCCCATGCGCTACTCGCATTCGGCGCAGGAAATGTGCGACCTCTCCGATCTCGAAGGGCTGACCCGCCTGCTGCTGGCCGCGCTGGCCCGCATCGGACCGGATTTCCCGCTGGAACGGACGCCATGACCTATACGCTGGGCGTCGATATCGGCACGTTCGAAACCAAGGGCGTTCTGGTCGACGGCAGCGGTCGGATCGTCGCGCAGGCGAGCCGCGCGCATGAGATGATCGTCCCCCGGCCCGGCTGGGCCGAACATCGTGCCGAAGAGGACTGGTGGGGCGATTTCGTGCATGTCACCCGTACCCTGCTGGCCGACAGCCGCATCGAGGCGCGGGCCATCGGCGCCGTGGCCTGTTCGGCCATCGGGCCCTGCATGCTGCCGGTCGACGCCGATGGCACACCGCTGACGAATGCCGTTCTCTACGGTGTCGATACGCGCGCGGCCGCGCAGATCGACGCGCTGAACGCACAGATCGGCGAGGACACCATTCTGGACCGCTGCGGCAATGCGCTGACGTCGCAGGCGGTCGGCCCCAAGATCCTCTGGCTGAAGGACGAGCACCCCGAGATATTCGCCCGCGCCCGCCATATCCTGACGTCGACCTCGTATCTGGTGATGAAGCTGACCGGAGAGGTGGTGATCGACCATTACACCGCCGCCAACTTCGCGCCGCTGTATGACGTCGACCGGCTGGACTGGACCGACAACCTGGCCCCCGGCCTGGTCGACCGCGACCTGCTGCCCCGGCTGATGTGGTCGAACGAAATCGCCGGTCAGATCACCGCGCGGGCAGCGGCGGAAACCGGTCTGGCGGCCGGCACGCCGGTCACCTGCGGCACCATCGACGCGGCGGCCGAGGCAGTGAGCGTCGGCGTCAGGCGCACCGGTGACATGATGATGATGTATGGCTCGACCATCTTCATCGTCACCCTGACCGACACCCGGCTGCGCGACGCCCGCCTGTGGTACGCGCCCTGGTTGTTTGCCGGCCAGCACACGTCGATGGCCGGGCTGGCCACGTCTGGCACGCTGACCCACTGGTTCCGCGATACCTTTGCCCGCGACCTGGACCGCGACACCGCGTTTGCAACGCTCGCCGCCGAGGCGGCAGACAGCCCGCCCGGTGCCAACGGGCTGCTGTTGCTGCCGTATTTCTCGGGCGAACGTACGCCGATCCACGACCCGCAGGCCAAGGGCGTGTTTTTCGGGCTGAACCTGACACACGGGCGCGGCGACATGTATCGCGCGCTGATCGAGGGCATCGCCTGCGGCACCAACCACGTGGTCGAAACCTTTGCCGAGGCCGGTCAGCGCCCGCAGCGTGTTCTGGCGGTCGGGGGCGGCACGAAGAACACGCTATGGCTGCAGGCAACAGGCGATTTCAGCGGGCTGGATCAGATCGTCTGCGACAAGACCGTGGGGGCCAGCTTCGGCGATGCGTTCCTTGCCGCCGGCGCCATAGGGGCGGCTTCGGCACAGGACATTGACGACTGGAATCCGGTAGCCGACCGGCTAACCGCCGCCCCGGAAGGCATCCACCGGCAGCATTACGCGCTGTTCCGGCGGCTCTACGAACAGACCAAGGACATCGCCGCCGCGCTCTGAGCACGGCGGACAGGGGGCAAACGGGACAGACACAGTCGGAGCCGATGTCGCGGCCTGTGCCCCGGCCACCTTCCCCGCCCAACGCGTTTCAAAGGAAAGGAACAACCATGCCCCGCCGTTTCGTCGATCTTTCGGTTCCGCTGGAAACAGGCATTGTCTCGGACCCGCCGATCATGCTGCCCGAGATCGAATACATGACCCACGACCAGACCGCCGAACAGGTGATGTCGTTCTTTCCCGGGCTCAAACGCGACGACCTGCCGGGCGGCGAAGGCTGGGCGGTCGAACGGCTGACCATCGCCACCCATAACGGCACCCATCTGGATGCACCCTATCATCACCATTCGACCATGAATGGCGGTGACCGTGCGATCACCATCGACGAGGTTCCACTGGACTGGTGCCTGGCACCGGGCGTCAAGCTGGACTTCCGGCATTTCGCAGATGGATACATCGTCACCGCGGCGGATGTAGAGGCCGAACTGGCGCGGATCGGTCACGAATTGCAGCCGCTGGACATCGTGGTGGTGAACACATCGGCCGGCGCACATTACGGCCAGCCCGATTACCTGATGAAAGGCTGCGGTATGGGGCGTGAGGCGACGCTGTACCTGCTGGAGCGCGGCGTGCGCGTGACCGGCACCGACGCCTGGAGCTGGGACGCGCCATTTGCGCTGACCGCACGGGAATACGCCAGATCCGGCGATCCCTCGATCATCTGGGAAGGCCACCGCGCCAGCATAGATATCGGATATTGCCATATGGAGAAGCTGTCGAATCTCGAAAGCCTGCCAGCGACGGGCTATGAAATCTCGTGCTTTCCCTACAAGATCAAGGGCGCCAGCGCCGGCTTTACCCGTGCCGTGGCCATCTTCGACGAATGATCTGGCGCCCTGCTGCCTACCAGAGCGATTTTTCCGCACGGGCGGGCCATTCGCGGTCGTAAGCCGCGCCACCCTCTTCGCCATCGGTCATTTCGGCCAGAATCTCGCCCACCGTGGGCAGATCGTCGCGCCGGGCGATGCCGTCCCAGGTGCGGGACCGCATCAGCGCGCGGGCGCATTGGCTGTAGATTTCGCCGATCTCGATCACGATCACCGTGGCCGGTCGGCGACCGTCCTTTTCGAACCGTGCCCGCATCTCGTCGTCGGCGGTCAGCCGCGCGGTCCCGTTGACGCGCATCACGTTGTCCGACCCGGGCACCAGGAACAGCAGCGATACCCGCCCGTCGGCAACGATGTTGCGCAGGCTGTCCAGCCGGTTGTTTCCACGCCAGTCGGGCATGGCCAGCGTTCCGGGGTCCAGTTCGGCCACCACCGGGCCGTCATCGCCGCGCGGGCTGCCATCGGTGCCTTCGGGGCCGACCGTCGTCAGCACACACAGCCGCGACGCCATGATCCAGCGCCGGTAGAGCGGTGTCATCCGCCGCGCGACCTTGCGCAACGCCGGCGCGCCGGGACGGCCATAAAGCGCCTCGAGCGCCGCAATGTCGTCAATGTACTGCATCTGGATCGAACCCCGCTTCCCGCATCAACTCGTTCGACTTCGCCTCGACCACCCGTTCCAGTTCGGCCGTCAGCTCTGTCCGCGACAACCCCGGCAGGATCGGGTCGAGAAATTCGACCACGCCCAGCCCCGGCTTGCGCATCACACCCGTACGGGGCCAGAACAGACCCACATTGGTCGCCACCGGCACACAGGGCTGCCCCAGTTCGCAATAGAGGACACCGGGCCCGGATTTATAGGGCCGATGGTCACCCGGCGCGACCCGCGTGCCCTGCGGATAGATGATCAGCTGACCGGGCTCGGCCACCTCGGCGGCGACGTCGCGGATCATCTTCGCCACCGCCGCGCCACGCTTGCTGCGGTCGATCGGCACGCAGCCGATCCGCTTGGCATAGAGGCCGATCACCGGCGTCCAGAGCAGTTCGCGCTTCATGATGAACTTGGGCCGGGGCACCACATTGAAAATGAGCAGGATATCCAGAAACGACTGGTGCTTGGCCGCGATCAGCACTTCGTCATGCGGCGGGGCGCCGCGCACCTCGGTACGGATACCGACCATGACCCGCGCCGCCCACAGCACCACCCTGCAATAGCTCTTGCAGGCCACCCATGCGCCCTTGCGCGATACCGCCGCCCAGGGCGCAAACAACAGACCCCAGATTGCCATGAACCCATAGATGAACAGAACGAAGAAGAGCGAACGCAGCCACTGAACCGCCTGTCCCATCCCTGTCGTTCCTTTCGCCCCGCGCCGGTCATCCGGTTGTGCCCCAGCACCGGCGCGGTTTCAATGCCGCGCGGGCATCCCGGCGCCGACCGGGCAATGCACCATTGCCCCGGCGCGTGGAATTCCTATGATCGCGGCTCCGAACGATTGCGCGGAAAGCCAGCGATGCGCCTGTCCTGTCCCAGCTGCCGAATCCTCTATGACGTGCCCGGCGGGGTGATCCCCGAAACCGGCCGCATCCTCGAATGCCCCAGCTGCGGGCGGGTCTGGCTGCAGAAACCCGTCGCGACGGCGGATGTCGAAGCATCATCCCCGGAACCGGCCGATACGGCGGACGGTGTCAGCGACGAAACCGACGCCTCGCCGATCGACGAGCCGGACGACGGCGAAGAGGTCCGCGACCTGCCGCCGCGTCTCGAACACAGCCCCGAGGTTCTGCGGATCCTGCGTGAAGAGGCGGAACGCGAAACCCGTCTGCGCCAGCAGGATGCAACGCAAAAGCCTGTCCCGCCGGATAGCGGCGAGCCGGCTGAAGCAAAGGTTCCTCCGGCTGAGAGCGTTGCCGCGCCGGCGGCTGAGGCCACCCAGGCAGACCGCACCGGGTTCACCCGCGGCTTTCTCACCGCGCTGGCCATCGCCGCACTGGCGGTGCTGGCCTATGTCAATGCCCCGCGCATCGCCGAACGGGTGCCGCAGGCGGAACCGGCCCTGACGATCTATGTGGAAAAGGTGAATGCGGCGCGGTTGTGGCTGGCGGTGCAGGCTCAGGCGATGGGGCTGCAATAGGGCGGTTCAGAACCGCTCCAGCAACCGTTTGAGATAGTCCAGCTCCAGCGTCGGGCGGTCGCCTTCGCCGGAACGGCGGCGGATCTCGTCCAGCAATTCGCGGGCGCGGCGATAGACGTCTTCGCCCTGAAGCATGTTCTCGTCACTGCCGATGGACCCGCGCGCACCGGCACGGCGGCCCAGCGGGTCGCGATTCTGGCCCTGCATGTCGCCTTCCTCGGGGCCTTGACCGGGCTGGCCCTGCTGCATCTCGGCCAGCGCCTCGCCCAGCGACCGCATGCCTTCGCGCAGAGCCTCCATCGCTTCGGACTGGCGGTCGATTGCGTCGGCATAGTCATCGCCGCGCAACGCCTCTTCGGCCCCATCCATCGCCCGTCCCGCCCGGTCCAGCGCATCGCGCGCCGCATCGCCCTGTTCGGTCCCGGCGCCGGGCAGGTTTTCACGCTGGGCGCGCAGCGTTTCGCGCAGCGCCTGCTGCCGGTCGGCCAGATCGCCCTCATCGCCGGTGCCCTGGCCCTCGCCTTGCCGGTTCGGATCGTCCGAGCCGCCACGGCCGCCCTGACCCTCATGGCTCTGCCCCCGGCCCAACCCGCCCGAGCGGCCCTCGTTGCCCTGATTCTGACCGGCCTGCGCGCCCGGATCGAACTGTTCCTGAAGGTCGCGGAATGCCTGATCGGACAGGCCCTGCTGCTGACGCAGCGTATCGGCCAGACCCTCCATCGCCTGCCGCCCCTGGGACTGGCCCGACTGGCCCTGACCGCTCTGGGTGACGCGCATGTTTTCCATCATCTGCTGAAGCTCCTGCAGCGCCTGTTGCGCCTCGGCCATACGGCCCTGCTCCATCAGATCCTGAATCCGGTCCATCATCCGCTGCAGATCGTCCTGCGACATCTGCATTTCGTTCCCGGTCATCTGGTCGCCCTGCTCACCGGGCTGCTGACCGCGTTCGCGCGCCTCGCGCGAGAGCTGACGCAGATAGTCGTCGGTTGCCTCCCGCAGTTCCTGCATCAACTCGGCGATTTCCTGATCGGACGCCCCGTTCTTCATCGCCTCCGAGAGCCGCTCCTGCGCCCGCCGCAGGCGTTCCAGCGCGTCGCCCAGATCGCCTTCCTCCAGCAATATGGCGAGATCCCACAGCGCCTGCGCAATCTCGGTCTGACGGTCGGTGGTCAGACCATAGCGGGTAAAGGTCTCGAGCCGCCGCAGGATCACCCGCAGCCGCAGATAGGCGGTTTCCGACCGGAACACATCCTCGGGCCGGTGCGAAACCGCGCGCAGGACCTGCGCCACCCGGCCCGCGTTCGACCGCGCCCACAGCAGGTCGCGCCGCTGTTCGGCCACCGCCGCCGCCAGCGGATCGAAGAACCGCCGCGCCGGCAGCGCCGCGGTCAGCGGCACGGCGTCGCCCGTCTGATCCGCCGCATCTTGGGCCGACATCGCAAAGATCACCGGCAGATGCGCCCAGGGATGTTCCGAGAAATCCTCGATCAGCGTTTCGGTAAACTCGCGCCGGTCGCCCGCCACCGGCAAGGGCAGCGGTACGGTAACCGGGTCGCGCGGTTCGGGATCGGCGGCCAGCCCATAGCGGCGATCCACCGCCGCCAGATCCAGTTCGATCCGGACCTCGCCCCCGGTCACGCCGTAATCGTCGGCAGCGGTAAACGGCAGCGACATCCGCCCCAACGTCCCGGTTTCGGGAGACCCGGCGGCAGAGATCCGCGGTGGCGAATCGGGCACCATCTCGACCTGCCAGCCCTGTCCGCCGGGGCCGTCGATACGCAATTCGCCCGATTGCGCGATGGTGAAATCCTGTTCGGGGCTCGACGCCGGCGGCACTTCGCCCGCGCGCCCCGACACGGTTTCCGACAGGGTCAGCGCGCCCACCTCGCCGTAGAACCGCAGGATCACGCGGCTGCCTTCGGGAGCGGTCAGCGTGCCGCCCGGAGCGTCGGCAAGGTAAATCGTGGGCAGGCCGGTATAGCGCGGTGGCTCCAGCCAGCCTTCCCAGGTCGGACCGGCCGCCAGTGCATCCGCCTGTCCGGGCGCCAGTTCGGTCACGGTACCGACCCGCCAGAGCGACCCGAACAGCAGCGCCACGGCAAAGACCAGCACCGCCATGTGCCGCAACCCGTACGGGTCGCGCCGCGCGATGCGCAGATCCGGCCGCGGCGGGCGCGCCTGCGCCGCTGCCTCGGCCATGCGGGCCTGGTGCGCCTGCCACAGCGCACGCGATGCCGGATCACCCGCACCGATCGCCTGTTCGTCGAGCATGGCGCGAATCGGCCGGCCCGCCATGGTGTCGTCGAGCCGCGCGATCGCGTCCTGACGCGACGGCCAGCGGAACCGCCGCACCCCGCGCCACAGGCAAAGAAGCAGTCCCAGCGCGCCGGCGACAGCGCCGCCCCAGACCAGTTCCACCGGCAACATTTCGTGCAGGCCCAGCATCAGCGCCGCCAGTAAGGCCAGCGCCAGCGACCCCAGTGGCCAGAACGCGCGCAGGGCCTGCTCGGCCACCAGCCCGGCGCGGGTCAGCCGCAGCGGCCAGCGCAGCGGTTTCAGCTCGGGATCGGGTCGGGCGCGTCGGCGCATATATCTCTCCGCGCGGCATGGACGCGGATCTGCATCACAGCCACGGAGGGATGGTATCGCGATTTATCATCTCTTCATAGCTCGGCCGTGGGCGAATAACCGCGAATTGATCCCCGTTCACCAGAACTTCGGGTATCAGGGGGCGGGTATTGTATTCGCTGGCCATCACCGCGCCATAGGCCCCGGCGCTGCGGAACGCGATCAGATCGCCCGCCGCCAGCGGCGGCAAATCACGCCCGCGCGCAAATGTATCACCGGTTTCGCAGACCGGACCGACGATGTCATAGGGCCGCTGTTCCAGTCCCGGTGCGGGCTCCACCACCGGTACGATGTCGTGATGCGCCTCGTACATGGCCGGGCGGATCAGGTCGTTCATCGCCCCGTCGACGATCAGGAAATCGCGCCCCTCGCCCGATTTCACATAGATCACTCTGGACACCATGATGCCCGCGTTGCCCGCGATCAGACGGCCCGGCTCGATCTCGATCTCGCAATTCAGGTAACCCAGCACGCGTTTGATCATCGCGCAGTATTCCAGCGGCAACGGCGGAGCTTCGTTCGATCGGGTGTAGGGAATGCCCAGCCCGCCACCCAGATCCAGCCTGCGGATATCGTGACCGTCCGCGCGCAGGGTTTCGGTAAGCTCGGCCACCTTGGCATAGGCCGCCTCGAACGGGGCAAGCTCGGTCAACTGGCTGCCGATATGCACGTCGATCCCGATCACATGGAGGCCCGGCAGGGCGGCAGCGCGGGCATAGGCCGCACGGGCGCGCGCAATCGGGATGCCGAACTTGTTCTCGGACTTGCCGGTGGCGATCTTGGCATGGGTGCGGGCATCCACGTCGGGGTTCACCCGCAACGTGACCGGCGCGATCTTGCCCATGTCCTGCGCCACCGCGTTCAGAACCTCCATTTCCGGTTCCGATTCCACGTTGAACTGGCGAATCCCGCCCGCCAGCGCGGTGCGGATCTCCTCGGCGGTCTTGCCGACGCCGGAAAACACGATCCGGTCGCCTGGCACGCCGGCCGCCCTGGCGCGCAGATATTCGCCCTGGCTGACCACGTCCATGCCCGCGCCGGCCTGCGCGAGCGTGCGCAGGATCGCCTGGTTACTGGCGGCCTTCATCGCATAGCAGACAAGGTGATCGGTCCCGTCGAGCGCCTCGTCGAACAACCGGAAATGGCGCAGCAGCGTCGCGGTCGAATAGACGTAGAACGGCGTGCCGACGGCGGCCGCGATCTCGGCCACCGGCACGTCCTCGGCGTACAGGACGCCGTCACGGTAGAGAAAATGATCCATGAGGCGCGATTAGACCGGAAACCGCCGCCGGATCAACGGCAAACCCGGTGCTAGACCACCGGCCGGGTGCGCAGGAACAGATAAAGCGGCAGGCCGCAGCTCACCCCGATGCAAAAGGTCGCCGGTATCGCGATCAGTGCGGACCAGTTGCGGCGCACGGACACCTCGGCGATCACGAATACGGTCAACGCGATTGCGGTGATGGTCAGATCCCAGACCAGACCTGAACTGGCCGCATTCGCGTGCCAGGCCCCGACCATCGCCCGCAGGTCAAAGCCATTGGCGCGGAACCATGCGCTGAGATGGATCATCGGATGCACCGCGCCCCAAACGGCCAGTGCCAGATAGATCATCCGCAGGGGCGACATGGCTCAGAACCCGAAATAGAGCCCGACCGGCCCCCGGCGCAGCCCCACACCGCCCTGCGCATAACCGCCACCGCCGCTGCCCGCCGCGAGCGTCACCGTGGTATCCAGCGTCGGCGGCTGAGGTTCACCATCGGCGCCGCAGGCCGCCAGCGCGGTCAGCAGCAGCAAGGCAACGGTTACGGGCAGACGTGTCATCCCAGCTTTTCCTTCCACCGCGCGATCTGCGCCCGCACCTGCGCGGGCGCCGTGCCGCCATAGGACATGCGCGAGTTTACCGAGTTTTCGACCCCGAGAACAGAATACACGTCCTGCGTGATGCCCTCATGCACCGATTGCATGTCGGCCAGCGGCAGGTCCGGCAGGTCGCAGCCGCGTTTTTCCGCCATAGCCACCAGCGTGCCGGTGACGTGATGGGCATCGCGGAACGGCAGGTTCAGCACCCGCACCAGCCAGTCGGCCAGATCGGTCGCGGTCGAGAACCCCGACCCGGCGGCGGCGACCAGCGCATCGCGGTTCGCCGCCATGTCGCGCACCATGCCTTCCATTGCCGCCAGTGCCAGCATCAGCGAATCGGCGGCGTCGAATACCTGTTCCTTGTCCTCCTGCATGTCCTTGGAATAGGTCAGGGCCAGCCCTTTCATCACCAGCATCAGCGCGGTGTTGGCGCCAAAGATGCGCCCGATCTTGGCACGGATCAGCTCGGCCGCGTCGGGGTTCTTCTTTTGCGGCATGATGCTGGACCCGGTCGAAAACCGGTCGGAAAGCGCCACGAACCGGAACTGGGCGCTGGACCAGATCACCAGTTCCTCGGCCAGCCGCGACAGGTGCATCGCGCAGATCGACGCCGCAGAGAGGAACTCGAGCGCGAAATCCCGGTCGCTGACCGCATCCAGCGAATTGGCGCAGGGCCGGTCGAAGCCCAGCGCCTTTGCCGTCATGTCGCGGTCGATGGGGAACGAGGTGCCCGCCAGCGCCGCCGCGCCCAGCGGCGATTCGTTCATCCGCGCGCGGGCATCGCGGACGCGCGACAGGTCGCGCCCGAACATCTCCACATAGGCCATCATGTGATGCCCCCAGGTCACCGGCTGCGCGGTTTGCAGATGGGTGAAACCGGGCATCACCCAATCCGCCCCCGCCTCGGCCTGGGCAAGAAGCGCGCGCAGCAGCGCGACGATCCCGGTATCGGTGGCATCCAGCTGGTCGCGCACCCACAGCCGGAAATCGGTCGCCACCTGGTCGTTCCGGCTGCGGCCCGTATGCAGCCGGCCCGCCGGTTCGCCGATGATCTCCTTCAGCCGCGCCTCCACGTTCATGTGGATGTCCTCGAGCGCAGTGGAATAGGCGAACGTCCCACCCTCGATCTCTGACAAAACGGTGAGCAGGCCTTCCCTGATCGCCTGCGCATCGCTATCGCTGATGACGCCTGTCGCGGCCAGCATGGCTGCATGGGCCCTTGACCCGGCAATGTCCTGCGCGGCCATCCGCCTGTCGAACCCGATCGAGGCATTGATCGCCTCCATGATCGCGTCCGGCCCGGCGGCAAAGCGGCCGCCCCACATCTGGTTCGAGGTCTGGTCTGTCATGTCTATGCCCGAGGTAAAAATGCGCCTGTTCCGTCTGCTGTCCCTTTATCTGGCCATCGCCCTTGGTGCAAATGCGGCTTCGGCCGCCGACATCGCCACGCTCGACGCGCTGCGCGACGGCGATATGAAAAAACTGAACCTGCTCGCGGACCCGGCACCGGCACCGCAGGCGACATTCACGCTGGAAACGGGCGACACGGCATCGTTGGCCGACTGGCGCGGCAAATACGTGCTGGTCAATTTCTGGGCGACGTGGTGCGCACCCTGCCGCAAGGAAATGCCGTCGCTGGCCGCGCTGCAGGCAGAGTTCGGCGGCGACGGTTTCGAGGTGCTGACGCTGGCCACGGGTCGCAACACGCCAGCGGGAATCGACCGGTTCTTTGCCGAAACGGGCATCGACAACCTGCCCCGCCACGCGGACCCGAAACAGGCGCTGGCGCGTGAGATGGCGGTGCTCGGCCTGCCGGTTTCGGTGCTGATCGACCCCGAGGGGCGCGAAATCGGGCGGCTGATCGGCGATGCGGACTGGCATTCCGACAGCGCCCGCGCACTGGTGGCGGCCCTGCTGGACCGGCCCCCGTCCTAACGGTCGTCGCCGCGTTCGCCGCCGTCGTCGAGCATATCCTCGTCAATCGCCGCCTGCACCGCACCCGCCACCGCCTCGCGCTGTTTCGGGGTCAGGTTTTCGGCCTGTTCATCCGCCAGCCGCACCGTGACCTCGCGATGGGCGAACTTGATGCCTTCGCGTTCGAACAACTGGCGAATCTCTTCGTAGACCTTCTTGCGCACGAGCCACTGATCGCCGGGCTTGGTCATGAACTTGACCCGGATGATCATGGCGCTGTCCTGCATCTCGATCACACCCTGCGATTTCAGCGGCTGGATGAAATTCTCGCCGATCACCGGATCGCTCAGCAGGTCCTGCCCCAGCTTCTTGATCAGCTTGCGCACCTTTTCCACGTCGGTGTCGTAGGTCACCCGCAACGGCAGTTTCATCATCACCCAGTCGCGGGAATAGTTGGTCAGCACCTTGATTTCACCGAACGGGATGGTGTTGAGCGCCCCCAGGTGGTGACGCAGTTGGAAGGACCTGACCGAAATCTTCTCGACCGTCCCTTTCACGTCGCCGATATCGATATACTCACCCTTGCGGAACGCGTCGTCGATCAGGAAAAACGCGCCCGAGAAGATGTCGCGCACCAGCGTCTGCGCACCGAAACCGATGGCAAGCCCGACCACACCGGCACCGGCAAAGAGCGGGCTGACATTGATCCCCAGTTCGAGCAGCACGATCAGCGCGATCGTCACCACCACCACCGCCAGGATCGCACCCCGGAACAGCGGCAGCAGCGTACCCAATCGGCTGGCGCCCCCCGCACCGCCCTCGTCGCCCAGTTCCATCTCGCTGTCGTCGACGGTTTCCTCGGCGATCTTGGCGTCGATCCAGATCCGGAACAGGTTGTAGATGACGTAACCGATGAACACGATTGCCGTCACATCGAGCACGCGGTTCACAACCGAATCGTCGATGAAGGTAAGCTGCGGGTTCCAGATCAGGATCAGCGCATAGCTACCGGCGACAAAGGCCAGAATACCGGCAACCCGGCGGGCAAGCCCCTCGAAGGTCATCGGTCGCACCGTTGGCATCTCTTCGGGCGGTGGCGCGCCGGGATCGCGTTCCCCGGCCTCTGCCGCGGCCTGTTCCGCGTTGAGCCGGTCCGCCTCGCGCATGCGGTTGAAATACCGTTCGATAATGTAGTTGATGCCGCCATAGACCACGATGATCGCGAGGAATGTCAGGTAGGCCCCCACCACCATCGGGATCGGCATTTCGCGTTCCAGCACCAGGTCGAAGGCCAGCCGCAGCCAGCCGAACAGGACGTAGCCGATCAGAATCGGCGCCCAGGCCCCGGACAGGACACGCGTGATCCAGCTGACCTCGTCGACGTCGCAACCGCCACGGATCGCGTTGGAAATCGGGCGCGCGTTGAACAGGATCAGCAGGATGTACCCCACAGAGCCGATGGCCGACAGCGTCCCGTAAATCAGCGCGTAGACATTGTAGTTCAGCCCGAAGTCCGCAATCCAGGTCGAGAACATCACGGTGGCGACCGAATAGGTCGCCATCACCCAGGCCCAATGATACAGCCGCTTGGCGTCGCGGTCCGACAGATGCGGGATGCGGTACTGCGACAGGTAGGGCGACAACACCATCCGCCACATGTCCGACACGGTGTAAGCAATGAAAAAGGCCAGATAGATCGCGGCGATGGTCAACTGGATCGAAGAATCGCCCACCGGGCCAAAGATCAGGGCCCCGGCGATATAGGCGACCAGCATCGTGAACAGGGAACCGCCGATGCCCATGAAGAACCGGAACACCAGAAACGGCATCTTTTCGCTATAGCCCTGCGGGGCTTCGGTCACGCGCGCGACGACGAAATGCCGGGCGAACCGGCGACCGTAGATTTCGCCCGTGACCACCCGCGCAACGGCGAACAGCACCAACGACCACACCAGGACCTTGACGTAGGTC
This sequence comes from uncultured Rhodobacterales bacterium, assembly GCA_964351135.1. Classification (GTDB taxonomy): domain Bacteria; phylum Pseudomonadota; class Alphaproteobacteria; order Rhodobacterales; family Rhodobacteraceae; genus Pukyongiella. The sequence continues at coordinate 15,780 of CAYGNB010000008.1, forward strand.
ATGATACGGCCGTCGGGGCTGGTCGCCCGCAGGATAAACGCCACCTCGTTCAGCGAAACGGGCAGTACTTCGAGGCGCCGGTTCAGGGTTTCCCGGAACTCGCTCACCCGGTTCTGCGCCTTCATCAGCGGCGATGCGTGCTCGGCCTTCATTTCCGCCGCTGCGGGCCGGGCCGGCTCCGCCGTGGGGCCGCCCGAGGCGATAAGCTTGCCCGAACCGTCGATCACCACCACGTTCACGCCGCTTTCCGCCGCCTCGCGGATCGCCTCGGTCAGGTCGGCGGGCACCTCGTCGCCACCGCCTTCGGCGCCCTGCGCGACGGCCGGCCCCGCGACGGACAGGATCACGACAACCGACAGGACGACCATACAGGTCGTAACAATTCGCTGCATAAGCTGAAGCATTGTTTAGCGTTCTTCCCAGATCCTTACCTAGCAAGGAACGCTACAGGAGCGTGCCGGGCCGCGCAAACGGCAACCGCGTGCACGCGCGTGATTCAGTTTGCATACCAATGGGGTTCAGTAGTAGAGCGGCCCTGCCCGGCTTCGAGACGACAGGCAGGACCATGACCACGCCCACAGATACCGGGCAGGAAACCGACCCGCCGCGCGGCGCGCGGATCATGCTCTACAGCCACGACACGTTCGGGCTGGGGCATTTGCGCAGGTCACGGGCTCTTGCCACCGCGATCGTGCGCGCCGACCCGGACGCCTCGGCGCTGATCCTGACAGGGTCACCGGTGGCCGGGCGCTTCACCTTTCCCGGACGGGTCGACCATGTCCGCCTGCCCGGCGTCACCAAGCGGCGCGACGGCAGCTATGCCTCGGCCACCATGGGCATGGATATCGAACATGTGACCGAACTGCGCGCGGGCCTGATCCGGTCCGCCGCCGAACAGTTCGACCCCGACATCCTGATCGTCGACAAGGAGCCGACCGGCTTTCGCGGTGAATTGCTGCCGGCGCTGGACGATCTGGCCGCGCGCGGCCGGGCCCGGATGGTGCTGGGGCTGCGCGATGTGCTCGACGAACCCGAGGTTCTGGCAACCGAATGGGACCGCAAGGGCGCAGTGGCCGCCACGGAAACCTATTATCACGAGATCTGGGTCTATGGCCTGAGGTCGATCCACGACCCCACCGCCGGCCTGCCACTGTCGGCTGCGGCACGTTCGCGGATACACTGGACCGGTTACCTGCGGCGCGAGATTGGCCAGCCCGCCGATCCGCCCGAACAACCTTACATCCTCGTCACCCCCGGCGGTGGCGGCGACGGGCAGGCGCTGGTCGATCTGGTGCTGGCCGCCTATGAACGCGACCCGACGCTGACCCCGCGCGCGTTGCTGGTCTATGGCCCGTTCCTGTCGGGTGACGAACGCGCCGCGTTTCAGGCCCGCGTCGACCGGCTGAATGGCCGGGTGACGGCGGTCGGTTTCGAATCGCAGATCGAAACGCTCTATGCGGGGGCGGCGGGCGTGGTCTGCATGGGCGGTTACAATACCTTCTGCGAAGTTCTGTCCTTCGACCAGCGCGCGGTGATCGTGCCGCGCACCAAACCCCGGCTCGAACAGTACATCCGCGCCACCAGCGCCGAGGCGATAGGGCTGGTGTCGATGCTGGACGAACGCGACGGCGAACTGACACCCGAGGCGATGATCGACGCCATTCGCGGATTGCCCGCCCAGCAACGCCCGTCGCAGGCGATGCCCGCCGGGCTGCTCGACGGGCTTGAGCGTGTGACCGACCGGGTCGGCGCATTGCTGGCGGGATCGGCCGAGCAGGCGGCGGAATGACACAGCCCCCGCGCCTTGCCGTGGTGGTCAAGGGCTGGCCACGCCTGTCGGAGACCTTCATCGCCCAGGAACTGGTGGCGCTGGAAGAGGCCGGGCACGATTTCGATATCTGGTCGCTGCGCCACCCGACCGATGCCAAACGTCACCCACTGCACGACCGGCTGCGGGCCCGGGTGCGGTACCTGCCGGAATACCTGCATGACGACCCCGCCCGCGTTGACGCGGCGCGTGCGGTGGCACGGACGCTGCCCGGCTATGCGCTGGCGCGGCGCATCTGGCGCGCCGATCTGGCCCGCGACCGCAGCCGCAATCGCATTCGACGGTTCGGACAGGCCTGCGTGATGGCCGCCGAACTGCCCGCCGGCACACGCGGGCTTTATGCGCATTTCCTGCACACGCCGTCATCGGTGGCACGCTATGCCGCGCTGATGCGCGGACTGCCCTGGGGGTTCTCGGCCCATGCCAAGGATATCTGGACCTCGCCCGACTGGGATATCGCCGAAAAGCTGGAAACGGGGCCGGGCGGCGCGGCGTTCGGCGCGACCTGCACCGCCTATGGCGCCGCGCGCCTGCGCGAACTGGCCACCGACCCGGACCGGATCGACCTGATCTATCACGGGCTGGACCTGTCGCGGTTTCCGCAGCCACCCGACCGCCCTGCACGCAGGCAGGGCGATCCGATCCAACTGCTGTCGGTGGGGCGGCTGGTCGAAAAGAAAGGCTTTGACCGGCTGATCGACGCGCTGGCCCGCCTGCCCGAAGCGCTGGACTGGCGCTGGATCCATATTGGCGGTGGCACGCTGGGGCCTGAGCTGACGGCGCGCGCCGATGCAGCCGGCATCGCCGCGCGCATCGACTGGCGCGGCGCCTGCGACCAGCCCGAGGTGATCGCCGCCATGCGCGCGGCCGACCTCTTTGTCCTGCCCAGCCGCATCGCGGCGGATGGCGACCGCGACGGGCTGCCCAACGTGCTGATGGAAGCCGCCTCGCAACGTCTGCCGATCGTGGCGACACCGACCGCCGCGATCCCCGAATTCATCGAAAGCGGCACCCACGGATTGCTGGTCGATGCCGACCCGGACCCGCTGGCGCAGGCCATCGCGACGCTTGCCGCCGACCCGGCCCGCGCGGCCGGAATGGCCGACGCCGCGCTGGACCGGTTGCGGACCCGGTTTCGGATGGATCCCGGAATCGCCCGCCTGTCCGAACGGCTGACCGCGCTCTGCTCGCCGGTTGCGGCCTGATGCGGATTGCCTTTTATGCGCCACTGAAACCGCCCGGCCATCCGACCCCATCCGGTGACCGGGAAATGGCGCGCGCATTGATCGCCGCCATCGGCGCACACGGTGCGACGGTCGATCAGGTGTCGGAACTGCGCATCTACGACGGCGCGGGCGACGCCTCGCGTCAGGCCCTGCTCGCGGAACAGGCCCGCGCCGAAATCACCCGGCTGACCCGCCAATTCGCCGATGATCGCCCGGCGCTGTGGGTGACTTATCACAGCTATTACAAGTCGCCCGACCTAATCGGCCCCGCGGTATGCAGGGCGTTGGGGGTTCCTTACATCCAGATCGAGGCCACCCGCGCCCGCAGCCGCCTGACCGGCCCATGGGCGGGGTTCGCGGCCGCCGCCGAGGCCTCCTGCGATGCCGCCGATCTGATCCTGTATCTTACCGATCTCGACCTGATCACGCTGGACCGGGACCGCCCGCCGCATCAGCGGCTGGCCCGCCTGCGCCCGTTCCTGCCCACAGACACCCTGCCCGCCCCGGCGCGGCCCGCCAGCAGCACAACCATGCTGAGCGTCGGCATGATGCGCGCGGGCGACAAGCTGGCCTCTTACCGGATCATCGCCGACACGCTGGCGATGCTGGATGGCGATTGGCAACTGGACATCGCCGGCGACGGCCCGGCCCGTGACGAGGTCGCGGCGCTGATGGCGCCCTTCGGGCCGCGCGTGCGGTTTCTGGGCCAACTCGATCGCCGTGCGCTGTCAGCAGCCTATGCGGGGGCCGCGCTGTTCTTCTGGCCCGGCGTGAACGAAGCCTGGGGCCGGGTCTATCTCGAGGCACAGGCGGCCGGTCTGCCGGTGGTGACGCAGGATCGTCCCGGTGTGCGCGACGTTCTTGCCCCGGGCGATCACCCGTCACCCGAGGCGGGCGCAGCAGCGCTGGCCCGGCGGCTGCGACACCTGCTGGACGATCCCGCCAACCGTGAAGCCGAAGGCCGGGCCGCGCGCGCGCATGTCGCCAGCCATCATCTGCTGGCCATGGCCACCGACACCTTCTGGACCGCGGCAACGCCGTTGCTGGAGGGGGTCGCATGATCCGCCTCGCGCTATTGCGCCACGGCCACACCACTTGGAATCGTGCGGGCCGGATACAGGGGTCGAGCGACATTCCTCTGGATGACGCCGCCCGCGCCGAACTGGCCGGTCTTGCGCTACCAGCGCCCTGGGACCGCGCCGCGCTCTGGTCCAGCCCTCTGGTCAGGGCCGTCGACACCGCGCGGCTGGTGGCGCGGGCTGAACCGCGCACCGACGCCGATCTGACCGAGATGAACTGGGGCGACTGGGAAGGCCAGCGCGGGACTGATCTGCTCGCGGACCCTGCCTCGGACTATTGCCATATCGAAGATTGGGGCTGGGATTTCCGGCCGCCGGGCGGTGAGAGCCCGGCCGACCTGCGCACCCGTCTGTTGCGCTGGCTGGGGCAGCTGGACGGCGATGCGGTGGCGGTCTGCCATATCGGGGTGATGCGGGTGCTGCTGGCACTGGCCCATGGCTGGGATTTCAGCGGCCCCGCCCCGTTTCGCGTCAAGCGCAACCGGCTGTTCGTGCTGCATCTCGACGGGCGCCGCCTGCGTCCCGAAGCGGAAACGGTACGCCTGCTGACCCGTGGCGATGCGTCATGAAGGTCATGATCGTCGTCACCCATCTGTTGGGCACCGGACACCTGAGCCGCGCGCGGACGCTGGCCCGCGCCTTTGCCACAGCGGGTGACGATGTACTGCTCGTATCGGGAGGATTCCCGGCGCCGCAACTGGACCTGTCGGGGATCAACCTGCTGCAACTGCCGCCATTGCGGTCGGACGGGACCGATTTCTCACGGCTTCTGGATGACAGCGGCGGCCCCGCCGACGCCACCCTGTCCGATGCCCGCCGCGCGGCACTGGTGGCGGCGCTCGACCGGATGCGGCCCGATGTACTGATTACCGAGTTATTTCCGTTCGGCCGCCGCAACCTCGCCACCGAGTTCACCGCCCTGCTCGACGCGGCCAGAGCACTGCCGCGCCGCCCGGTGATCCTGTCGTCGATCCGCGATATCCTGGCCCCGCCATCGAAACCTGACAAGGCCGCGCGCGCGGCGGCGCTGATCGCCGGGTGTTATGACGCGGTGCTGGTGCATTCCGATCCCACCGTTTCACGTCTCGATGCCAGTTGGCCGGTCACACCCGAGCTTGAGCAGCGGCTGCGCTACACCGGTTATGTCGCGCCACCCCCGCCCGAGCCGCATCCGGCAAGGGCCGGCGCGGACGAAATACTGGTCAGCGCCGGCGGCGGTGCCGTGGGCGACCCGGTCTTTCGCGCGGCACTGGGGGCTGCCAGCGGAACGCCCGGTCTGCGCTGGCGGCTGCTGGTGGGCGGAGACGCGACCCGGCGCATCGCGGCGCTGCGGGCCAATGCGCCCGCGAGTGTGAAACTGGAACCCGCGCGGCCCGATTTCCGGCAGATGCTGCACCACGCCGCTGCATCGGTCAGCCTGTGCGGCTATAACACCACGATGGACGTGTTACAGACGGGTGTCCCCGCGGTACTGGTGCCGTTCGACGCGGGCAACGAGGTGGAACAGGGTCTGCGGGCGCGCAGCCTGGCCCCGCTGCCAGGAATCGCCGTACTGAAAAACGCGGATCTGACCGCCGATACCCTGGCCCGGACCGTCGCCGATGTCATCGCTCAAGGGCGGCGGCAGGGCGAGACAGTCGATTTCGATGGTGCCGCCCACAGCGTCGCCATCGCCCACGCCATGGCGGAGGCCCGGACATGACCGAGGACTGGACGCCGCTGGATCGCGAACTGGACGCCTGGGACAAGGCCGGGATGACCCTGCCGCTCTGGTGGCGCGACGATGACGCGGTTGCCGATACCCCTGCCTTGCGGCAGCTCGATGCGCTGTCGACGGAAACCGGCCTGCCGGTGCATCTGGCCGTGATCCCCGACGGCGCCGATGCAACGCTGGGCGCACTGGTTGCAGAGCACGCACATCTCATCCCGCTGGTCCATGGCCGCGCCCACAGTAACCACGCGCCCGAGGGCCGGAAAAAGGCCGAGTTCGGCCCTGACCGCCCGCTGGCCGACATGAATGCCGACATCGCCTGGGGCCTGTCCCGCCTGTCCAGCCTGTTCGGCCCCCGTTTGCGCCCGGTTTTCGTTCCGCCGTGGAACCGCATCGCACCAGAGCTGATGGCGGGGCTACCGGAGCTTGGCTTTGCGGCGCTCTCTACCTTTACCCCGCGCAAGACTGCGCTGGCCGCGCCGGGGCTGGTGCGGATCAATACCCATCTCGACCCGATCGACTGGCGCGGCACCCGGTCGCTGGTCGACCCAGACCGGCTGATCAAACAGATGGCGCTGCAACTGGCCGACAGAAGGTCGGGCTATGCCGATAACGACGAACCTTACGGCCTGCTCACGCATCACCTTGCGCATGACAGCGCGATCTGGGATTTCACCGCCAACCTGATACCTCGGCTCGTCGATGGCCCGGTCCGGGTCTGGAGTTTCGACGACCTGCCATCCGCAAAGGACACCACATGAGCCGCCTCGATTCCATGCTTCGCCGTCTCGCCGCGCAGCGCGACGGGCTGAACTGGGCCGCCGAACAGATTTTCGGGCTCGAGGGCGAGGTGCTCGACCTCGGGCTGGGCAATGGGCGCACCTACGATCATCTGCGCGAGATCCTGCCGGATCGCCGGATCCGGGTGATCGACCGGGTGCTGCAATGCCATCCGTCCTGCACCCCGCCCGAGGCCGATTTCCTGGAAGGTGAGGCAGAACCGATGTTGCGGCGCCTGGCGGAAAGCGGCGTACGGGTGGCATTGGCGCATTACGATTTCGGCAGCGGCATCAAGGAAAACGACGTGGCCGAGGCCGCGCGCCTGTCGCCGCGTCTGGCCGCCGTGATGCAACCCGGCGGGCTGGTGGTGTCCGGACAGCCCCTGGTCGGGCTGGAGCAGATCACGGGGCCGGAGACAATCGCACCAGACCGCTACCTGTTCTACCGGACCTAGCGTAATGGATTTCCGGCGCTTTGCCATATTCCACGTCCCGACCGCAGATGCAGGCTGGGCAAAGTTCGCCACCCGATGGCTGGGCTGGGACATGATCGCCGGCAGATCTGTGGCGCAACCCGGCGAGTCCGGGCTGCCCCTGGACCGGCTGACCGAGGCATCACGCCGCTACGGGTTGCATGCAACGCTCAAACCGCCGTTCCGGCTGGCTGACGGGCACGATCGGTCAGATCTGGAGGATACGATTGCCGCGCTGGCCGCGCGACAGGCCCCGGTACGGATCCCGGCCCTGGAACTGACGCGCATGGGGCGATTTCTGGCGCTCTGTCCCGCCGGGAATGCGAAACCGGTTGACAGGCTGGCGGCCGCCTGTGTGCGGGATACGGATATGTTCCGCGCCCCGCCCGATGACGCGGAAATATCCCGCCGCCGCGCGGCTCCGCTGTCGCCTCGACAGCAGGAAAATCTCGACCGCTGGGGCTATCCGCATGTGATGGACACGTTCCGGTTCCACATAACCCTGACCGACCGTCTGCCGGTGGGGGCGCTGGCGGCGGCGGAAACCGCGCTGAGGCATCGGCTGGTGCCGCTGCTGCCCGCGCCCTACCTGT
>CAYGNB010000009.1:0-2019 GCA_964351135.1 uncultured Rhodobacterales bacterium
CAAAGGTCTGGCCGGCGGCGTCGAAACCTTTGTCACGCTGACCGCCCATGGCTGAGCTGTTCGCCTATACCGATGGCGCCTGTTCCGGCAATCCCGGTCCCGGCGGCTGGGGCGCGCTGCTGCAGGCCCGGCAGAACGGCGCGGTGGTACGCGAACGCGAACTCAAGGGCGGCGAGGCGCAGACGACCAACAATCGGATGGAGCTGCTGGCGGCGATCAACGCGCTCGAGGCGCTGGGCCGCCCGGCCGAGATCACCATCGTGACCGACAGCACCTATGTGAAGAACGGCGTGACCGGCTGGATTCACGGCTGGAAACGCAATGGCTGGAAAACGGCCGCCAGGAAACCGGTTAAGAATGCCGAGCTGTGGCAACGGCTGGACGCGGCGCAGGCGCGCCATCAGGTGACTTGGGAATGGGTCAAGGGCCATGCCGGCCACCCGGAAAACGAACGCGCCGACGAACTGGCCCGCGCGGGCATGGCGCCGTTCAAGAGCAATGGCAAATGACCCTGCTGACGCTGCTCGATTTCGGCTCGGTGCTGATCTTCGCGCTGACCGGCGCGCTGGTGGCCAGCCGGGCGCAGCTGGACCTGGTGGGATTTGCCTTTATCGCCTGCCTGACCGCCGTGGGCGGCGGCACGGTGCGCGATCTGCTGCTGAACCGCGACCCGGTGTTCTGGATCGGCGCGCCCTCTTACATCCTGCTGGCCACGGCGGCGGCCATTGTCGTGTTCTTTACCGCGCATCTGGTCGAGAGCCGCTATCGCTGGCTGCTCTGGCTGGACAGTTTCGCGCTGTCGATCGCCGTGGCCGCGGGCGCCGGTGTGGCGATGCAACTCAACCAGCCGCCGGTGATCGTCGCGCTGATGGGGGTCACCACCGGCTGTCTGGGCGGCCTGATGCGCGACGTGGTGGTGGGCGAGGTGCCGCTGGTGCTGAAGCACGGCGAACTTTACGCTACGGCCGCGCTGGCCGGCGCGCTCACCGCGCAGGCGGTGGCAACGGCCGGCGGGGGCAGTTACGCGGCGCTGCCCGCGGGCGCGGCGGTCTGCTGGGCGCTGCGGGCGGGATCGCTGGCCTTTGGCTGGTCGCTGCCCGTCTACAAGAGCCGCCCGCCCCGGCAATAGCCCCGCCGGCAGGGGGTCGCGCAACCTCCGGGATCTCGCGAATGCCCCTTGCATTCCGGCCCCGGTTCGGGTCTGTTTGATCCAGTCCAAACCGTCGCCCCGTCGTTTTCCACGGCGGGGCGCCAGATTTTCACGGGTTGCGTGCCATGGAAAAAATCCCGATGACCCCGGCGGGCTTCGCCGCGCTGGAATCCGAACTCAAGATGCTCAAGTCCGAAGAGCGTCCCGCCATCATCAAGGCGATTGCCGAGGCGCGCGAACACGGCGACCTGTCGGAGAATGCCGAGTATCATTCCGCGCGCGAAAAGCAGTCCTTCATCGAGGGCCGGATCAAGGAACTCGAGATGATCATCGGCCGGGCCGAGGTGATCGACCCCACCCGTCTGTCCGGTTCGATCAAGTTCGGCGCCACGGTGACGCTGATCGACGAGGACACCGAGGAAGAAAAGACCTGGAAAATCGTGGGCGAGCACGAGGCCAGCATCGAACACGGGCTGCTCAACATCAGGTCGCCCATCGCCCGCGCCCTGATCGGCAAGGAGGAGGGCGACAGCGTCGAGGTCCGCACGCCGGGAGGCGAACGGTCTTACGAGGTGATCCGCATCCTCTTCAGCTAGGGTTTTCAGAGTGCCCGAAACGCCCCGGAATTCGCACCAGACCGCCGCGCTGGGGGTGTATGACCGCGCGCCGCGCCAACCCGTCACCGGCTATGAGGCAGCGGCCGCGCTGCTCAGCCTCGCTTGGCTCGGACTGACGCTGGCAATCGGGCTGGTGCCCGCGCCGGATGCCGGCGGGTATGTCGTCGCCGCCCTGCCGCTGGGCCTGATCTGGATCGCCGCGCTGGCATTGCGGCACGCGCGCGAAACGCAGGCCGAGCTTGACCGGCTGCG
>CAYGNB010000009.1:2119-3815 GCA_964351135.1 uncultured Rhodobacterales bacterium
GCCCCGCCACCCGTGCCGTTGCCTGCCGACGATTTCCTGCGCGCACTGAATTTCCCGGAATCCGCCGCCGATGTCGAAGGCTTCGCCGCACTGTCACGCGCCCGGCGCAACCGTGTCGCGGCGCAACTGCTGCAGGCGGCCGAGGATGTGCTGACCCTGCTATCGCAGGAAGGCGTCTACATGGACGACCTGCGCCCGGATACCGTCCGCCCCGAGATCTGGCGCCAGTTCGCGCAGGGCCAGCGCGGCCCCGCCGTATCGGCGCTGGGCAGCGTCCGCGATCCCGAGACGCTGGCCCCGGTTTCCGCCCGGATGAAGGCGGACCCGATCTTTCGCGACGTGGCGCACCATTTCCTGCGGCTGTTCGACCGGATGCTGGCCGGTCTCGAACCGGTGGCGACCGACGGGGAACTGGTGGAACTGGCCAATACCCGGACCGCGCGGGCCTTTATCCTGCTCAGCCGGGTTGCCGGCGCGTTCGACTGACCGGCAGACGCATCCGGGTCGCACCGGAAAATCCGAACACGTGGCGCAGCGGGCCGATCCGTTCGTTGCCGATCGCCTGAAACCCAAAACGTTCATACAGCGCACGCGCACGCGGGTTGCTATCGATCACGTCCAGCTGCACCGCCTCCAGACCGCGCGCCGCCGCCTCGTGCATCACCGCATCGAGCAGCGCCGTCCCCACGCCCATCCCGCGCGATGACGCATCGACGCAAAGCCCGTCCATCTGAAACACACCCGGCTCCAGATCGCGTTCGAACACGGACAACAACGCCCCCCGCCAGAGCGCACCGAACCACCCGTAAACCCGCGCGAGATCCCGCAGCGCGCCCCCCACCAGCCCGCCCTGGTCAGTCTTGAACCCCGCCAGCCCTACCAGCGTCCCGGCCTCGTCCCGCGCCGTGATTGCGAATTGCGGGTAGAGCACCGGTTCCAGAAACCGCAATGCCTTGTCGTCGGGGCCCAGTACGCGCCCGAGCTTGGCTGAGAAAGCCTGCCAGAACAGCCGCACCGCCACGGGTCTTTCCGCTTCGTCGAACCCCACCGAAATCGTGATTGCCATGTCTCAGAGCCCGAAACTGCCGTAGGGAATGAACCTCACCGGATCGCCGGGGCGGATGTGGCGTTCGCCATCCTCCAGTTCGACCAGCCCCTCGGCCCAGCTCAGCCCGCTGATACGGCCCGAACCTTCCGACGCGAAAACTTCGGCCCGCCCGTCACGCACCCGCGCCCGCAGATATTCCCGCCGTCCCGGTTTCTTGCGCTTTTCGAACCCGGCGGGCATCTCGAACCCGTCCGGGTCGCGCCAGCCCGCCCCCGCCAGCAGCCCCAGCGCAGGGCGTGCGAATACCAGCGTGCAGACCATCGCCGCGACCGGATTGCCGGGCAGACCAAAGACCGGCTTGCCCCGCCACAGGCCCAGCGCCAGCGGGCGGCCCGGTTTGATCGCGATGCGCCATTGCTGCATGGCGCCGGCCTCGCGCAAGAGCGCGCTGACATGGTCCTCGTCCCCTGCCGAGGCTCCGCCCGAGGTCAGAATCGCATCCGCCCGCGCCGCCGCATCGTCCAGCCGCGAACGCAGTACCCCACGATCATCCCCGACACGGCCCATATCCACGGCATCGAACCCGAACCGCGCCAGCATCGCCAGCAGCATCGGCCGGTTGGCGTCATGGATCTGCCCCGGACCGGC
>CAYGNB010000009.1:3915-22908 GCA_964351135.1 uncultured Rhodobacterales bacterium
CCGGCACGGCGGCGATCCCGACCGCAGACAGCAACGCCGCATCCGCCGGGGTCAGTACCCTCCCCGCCCGCAGCGCCACGTCTCCGGCCTGCATATCCTCGCCCGCGCGGCGGGTATTCGCGCCCTGCTTCAGCGGACCGCGAAAGGCGATCTCGCCATCGCCCACGGTCACGTCCTCGTCCAGAATCACAGTATCCACGCCATCGGGCAACGCCGCACCGGTCAGGATGCGGATCGCGCGACCTGCCGGAACCGCGCCATCGAACCGCGGACCGGCGGCGGCGCGGCCCTCGATCACCGGCAAGCGATGCACCCCTTTGGCAACGGCACCGGCAAACCCATAGCCATCCACCGCCGAATTGGGCAGCGGCGGGTTCGACCGCAGCGCAACGACATCCTCGGCCAGCACCCGGCCCGAAGCCGCGAATGGCGCCACAGCGTCGATGCCGGTCACCGGCCCCAGCCGGTCGCGCAACAGCGCCAGCGCCTCGTCGACCGGGGTCCAGTCCACACCTGCAGGCAAGGCGAAACAATCGTTGCGCAAAGGGGGCGGTTCGATCATGCGCAGCCATGCTCCCGACTGCCGAGCGCGGGCATCAACCCCACTTCGGACAGGATGAAATCGGCCACACCGACGGTATCGTCGAGATCGAACACCGGGCGGTCGAGATCGAGCGGCGTATCGCTGGCCACCGCGCGCACGGTATCGTCGTCGAGCGCGATCAGCGGGTTACCTGTGGCGGCCCGATGCGCCTCGACCTTGGGGTGGCGATCGCGCTTGTACCCTTCGACCAGCACCAGATCGACGGGCGACAATCTCTCGAGCAGCATCTGCAACGGCGGTTCCGCCTCATCGCGCAGCTCGTGCATCAGGGCGAAACGGTTGCGCGAGGCCAGCAGCACCTCGGTCGCCCCGGCCACGCGATGCCGGTGGCTGTCCTTGCCGGGTTGGTCCACGTCAAAGGAATGATGCGCGTGCTTGACCGTGGACACGGCGAAACCGCGCCCGGTGATCTCGGCCACCAGCCGCTCCATCAGCCCGGTCTTGCCCGCGTTCTTCCAACCCACCACACCGTAGAGTCTCATGCCCGTGCCTCCAGCAGGGCCGCCGCGCGGGTCAGATCGTCGGGCGTATTGACGTTAAAGAACGGATCGACCCCGTCGGCCGGGAATTCTGCCACCCGAGCATCATGGGCGTCAGTCCACAAGACCACCTTGCGCAATCCGTCCTTTAGGGCGGCACGCAGATCGTCGCGCAGCGCCACCGGCCACAGCCCGAATGTCGGGTGCCGCACCTGCCCGCGCACAGGGTCCGGTGTCGCCGCCAGCGCCAGCGGATGCGCCATGCCCTCTGCCGCCAGCAACAGCCGGGGCACGAGATCGCAGGGAAAGAACGGCGTGTCGGCGGCGGCTGTCACGATGCACTCAGCGCCCTGCCCCGCGGCCCAGTCGAGTCCGGCGAGCACGCCCGCGAGCGGCCCGGCAAAACCGTCCACCGTGTCGGCGATGACCGGCAGATCGTAATCCGAAAACCGGGCAGGATCGCCATTGGCGTTGAGTGCGAGCCCAGCCACCTGCGGAGCCAAACGGTCGATCACATGCGACAGGATCGTCTGACCGCCAAGCCGCAGCAGCCCCTTGTCGCCGCCGCCCATCCGGCGGGCCTGCCCACCGGCCAGAATAACCCCCAGGGGTTGTTTCATGCGCGGTCTCCCGCCTCTGCGAACGGCCGGATCATGCGCGCGCGCCCTTGCGGCGGTGCTTGTGATCCTCGTCCTCGACCGCGCCGGGGTCCACGTCGCGCAGCAGCCGTTCGGCACCCGACAGGCAGACGAACCGCTGCCCGCGCATCCGCCCGATCACCGTCAGGCCGACCTGCCGCGCAATTTCGACACCCCAGGCTGTGAACCCGGACCGCGAGGCCAGCACCGGGATACCCATCATCGCGGTCTTGATCACCATTTCGGAGGTCAGCCGCCCGGTGGTATAGAGGATCTTGTCCGCCGCGCCTTCGCCCGTGTGCAGCATCCATCCGGCGATCTTGTCCACCGCGTTGTGGCGGCCCACATCCTCCATGTAGACCAGCGGGCGGTTTTCCCGGCACAGCACGGTGCCATGGATCGCACCCGCCTCGAGATAGAGCGAGGGCGTCCGGTTGATCCGCGCGGCCAGGTCATAGAGCCAGGACGTGCGTACCTGCACCTCGGGCAGCCGCACCTCCTCCAGCCCCTCCATCATGTCGCCGAACACGGTGCCGACGGCGCAGCCGCTGGTGCGGGTCTTGCGCTTCAGTTTGTCCTCGTAAGAGGTCTGCCGCGCGGTGCGCACCACCACGGTTTCCAGTTCGTCATCGAACTCGACGCCCGTGATCTCGTCATCGTCGCGCAGCATCCGCTGATTGCGCAGGAACCCCAGCGCCAGATATTCGGGGTAATCCCCGATGGTCATCGCGGTGACGATCTCCTGCCCGTTGAGGAATATGGTCAGCGGGCGTTCCTCGACCACGCGGATATGGGCGGGCGCGCCATCGTGATCCACGCCTTCCACGGCGCGGGTCAGACGCGGCGCCGCCGGGTCCGGCGCGATGATGTAATCCGCCACGTCCTGATTGACGGCCAATTGCAACCCCCTCCCATCGCGGTTACTGCGAACGGGCGCAGTCTAGGATCAAGCGATGCCGGCCTCCACCGCAAAATCATTCTTCTGGAAAGCGGTTCGCGATTCGGTTCCCTTCGTCTTTGTGGCAGGCCCGTTCGGGCTGCTGTTCGGCGTGCTGGCGACCGAAGCCAATCTGGACCTGCTGGCGACGATGGTATTCACCACCACCGTGTTTGCCGGGGCCGCGCAATTCACCGCGCTGCAGGCGCTGAATGAACAGATGCCGGTGCTGATCGTCATAATCTCGGCGCTGGCGGTGAACCTGCGGGTGGCGATGTATTCCGCCGCGCTGACGCCCTGGCTGGGTGGTGCCCCGCTGTGGCAGCGGGTCTTTGCCGCCTATTTCACCGTCGATCAGTCCTATGCGCTGTCCGTGGTGCAGTTCGAAACCCGCCCGGATATGTCGATACCGGAACGCATCGCCTATTTCTTTGGTACCGTGGCGCTGATCGCGCCGGTCTGGTATCTCTGCACGCTGGCGGGCGCGATCCTGGGCGCCCGGATCCCCGAAAGCTGGGCGCTGGATTTCGCGTTGCCCATCGCCTTTCTGGCGATGATCGCGCCGATGCTGCGAACGCCTGCGCATGTGGTCGCGGCGCTGGTGGCAATCGCCACGGCACTGCTTGCCGCCGGCCTGCCCTACAACCTCGGCCTGCTGGTCGCCGGTCTGGCAGGCATGATGGCCGGCGCACGGGTTGAACTGGTCGCCGAACGCCGGGCGCGCGCGGCATGAGCGGGACCGCTACAATCGACACCGGCGCGCTCTGGACCGTTATCGTCGCTCTGGCGGTGGGCAGTTTCGCGCTGCGGTTCATCTTCATCGGCCTGGTCGGAAACCGCCCGATGCCCGCCTGGCTGCTGCGGCACCTGCGTTACACCGCCGTTGCGATCCTGCCCGCGATGGTCGCGCCCCTGGTGGTCTGGCCCGCCGCCACCGGCGGACAACCCGACGCCGCGCGCATGGCCGCCGCCGTGGTGACACTGGCCGTGGGGCTGTGGACCAAGAACGTGCCCGCCGCGATCCTCAGCGGCGCGGGAACGCTCTGGGCACTGCTGTGGTTACTGGGCTAGCGCCGCCTGCGCGAGCTTGCGGTCGCCTTCGGCCAGCGCCTTTTGCAGATCGGGGCTGTCATCCTCGTGGTATTCCTCGGTCCTGACACCGGGCAGCTTGCCGAATTGCTGCATCAGCTTCTTGGGCGAGAAACCCGCCCGGACCTGTTCGAACCCGGGCACCTTCTGCAACAGCTGCGCCGTGGCATTGGAACAGAACGCGCCCGCCACCGCCCCGTTTGACAGTGCCAGCCGATAGGCGGTTTCGGCCTGCTGCTGCGTCACCTCGACGGTCTGGATCACCACATGATGGGTCGAACGCGCATGCGCCCCGCGATAGGCCTGCTCCACCGCCGGGGTGATACCGAACAGCACGTCGTTCCGCTCGGGCACAACCGAGGCGTAGAACGATCCGGCGGGATCGAAGATCACCCGCTCCGAGGCCGAGATCATCAGCGACGAATGCGCCCCGCCGCCGGTGCGGTTGTTGATCATCGTATAGAGCACCAGCTCCGGCGGGCCGGGATCGGTGTAGCGCACCCTGGCGATGGTTTCGTCATCGGCATAGGGCTGTTTGGTCGCGCAGGCCGACAGCATCGCCAGCGCCGCGAACAGGCACAGGAAAACACGCACGATGGAGAACCGGTATCAGGTGATGAAAATCGCCATCAGAACCAGCAGGATGAGGATCAGCGTCACCACCCACATGGTCGCCTTGACGAATCCATTGAACGTCTTGGTCTGTTCGGTGATGTCCATTTCGCCGTGCTTGAACTCAGCCATAGTCGGTCAATCCCTGAATATCGTGTCCTGCGCTGGATAGAGCATTTGAAAAACGCTGTCACCCGTCATTCGCCCTCGCCCGCCGTACTGCCACCGTCCAGCACCGAACAACCGGGCCAGCCATAGCCCCAGCGCCACGGCAAACCGGAGCAGGGTGCCCCGCCGAACCGTACCGCCATGAACATCGCCCCCGCGATGGCGCCATAGGCCGTGTCCACCTGCGCCGGGGTGACGCCGTATTCGGTCGCCATCTCGGTACGCCGCGCGGCTCCGGTTTCGGTCACGCAAACCTGCAGGGCCCGATCCGCCACCAGCCGCGCGTCGTAGCTGGCGACAGGATCGGTCGCGCCACCCGCATCGTGATAGGCCCGATCATGGGTGACGCAACACGCCTCCCACGGCGGAGCGGCCTCGAAGGTTTCGGCGAAGCCGGGGAATGTTCTGGCCACCAGCCGCCAGACGTCGGACAAACCGCCGGAACAGCCATCGGTTTCGAACGGCGCGAGCACTGTGGCGGGGTCGGCGATCCTGTCCATCAATGCGCGATGGGACGGCATTTCGATCGCCCGCGACATCGCGCCGTCCTGCGCCTGTGCGGCACCGGCTGCCAGCACCAGCGCGACGGCGATCCCGTTACGGCTGATCATCGCGCGGCGCCTTCACATCCATATCCATCCCGAGCCACTGCGACAGCCACAGCGCCAGACGTTCGGCGCTGTTCAGTTCGGCCCGCCCCGCGAGCACCTGTCGCGCCAGCCCCGGCTGATCCGTGATCAGCCCGGTTGCGCCCATCGAGATCATCTGCGACATCTGCAACGGGTCGTTCACCGTCCAGACATACAAGTCCTTGCCCGCCGCCGCGACCGTGTCGGCCAGATGCGCATTGGCGGCGCTGGTGCTTACGGCGACGAAATCGCCCTGCAGACCGGCCAGGTTGCCCACGGCGGTGGCGGCCAGCACGCCGGTACGCCAGCCGGGGCGCAGCGTCAGCATCTTCTGCACGGCGGGGTACTTCAGCGACATCGTGGCGATCCGGTCCTGCATGTCCAGATCCTCGACGATGCCGATAACCCGATTTTCCAGATCCACGTCATGGCCATAGTATTTCAGTTCGATCAGCACATGCGCGCGCCCCTTCGCCGCTTGCAGCACATCGCGCAACAGCGGGACGCGCTGATCGGCATAGGCCGGGTCGAACCAGCTGCCGATATCTATATCGGAAAGGTCGTCCATCGACGCATCCCAGATCTTGAGATCGACGCCCGACAGTTTCATGAAATCGCTGTCATGCATCACCACCACGCGGCCATCGACGGTTTCCTGCACGTCGATCTCGACCCAATCGGCACCGTCGGCAATCGCCTGTTCGACCGAGGCCAGAGTATTTTCCGGCCGGCTGCCCGCAGCGCCGCGATGCGCGATCACCACCACGTCATCCTCTGCCGTGACCCGTTCGAGAAGCGTGTCGCCGGTCCAGAACCCCATGGCCACCAGCAGCGCAAGCGCAACCAGCATGACGCCCAACCGCCGCCGCACGCCCGCCGGTGCCCGCGCCGAATCGGGCAACGGCGCGGGCCGTTCGGCAAAATAGCCGTCGAGCAGCGCCGCCAATGCCGCCAGCGACAACCCGGCGATCATCGTGGCCGCCAGCGCCCACAGCCCGGCGACGATCAGTGCCAGAAGCAGCGCAACCCGCAGACCGTCACCCGGCGCGAGCGGCACGAGGTTCAGGACCACGCCGGCCACGAGCCCCGGCAGGACCATCAGGACCGACCGCACCAGCAACCAAAGCAGAATTTCGACCTTCAAGCCGGTGCGTTTGCCCCTCATCCGCGCCGCGCTCTCGGCAAAGGCCGCGACGGGCGGAGTGCCCGCGAACAACACCAGATGCAGCGCCAGCGCCCACGATGACAGGCGCAGCAACAACACCACCGCCAGGGCCAGCAGCAGCGCGGCCCCGATCCCGACAGCGGCCAGGAATTCCGGTGGATGCGTGGACAGGTAATAGTTGATGTCGTAATCGCCCAGCAACCACAGTGCCACCGCCCCGCCGACCGCGACAAACGGCAGCGCGATCAGCAGAACGCGCAACAGGAACAACCCCGCAAACACCAGCAGCGGACGCGATCGCGACAGGATCACGCCCAGCGCCGCGCGCGCGGTTGCCAGCCGGTCGCCGGTTTCGAACCGCAGCAGCGCCGCCAGCACCGCAAAGACCAGTACCTCGGCCACCAGCAACAGGCTGGCCACCGCGACGGTCACCAAGATCCCGCCGGGTGTGAAGATAAAGACGGCGATGTCCTGGTCGGTCAGCGCGCTTTGATTCGACAGCGAAACCGCGAGATTGATCAGCAACGCGAGACCCGGCGCGATCACCGCATAGACTGCCAGCCGCATCGCCAGATAGACGCCGCCGAACAGCCAGCGCCGCGCCCAGGCGACGCCATAGGCCTCGCGGACAGATTGCATGGCTTTCATGAACAACCCCCTTGTCACGCTCCGATAGAACGCGACCGCCGCGCGCGCGGCAAGAGGCCAGTGTCAGTCTTTTTCCGGATCCGCCTCGAGATCCGCCGCCAGCCGGAACCCGATCCGGTTGGCCGGGCCGCTATCCGCCGCCCTGGGCAGAGCGCGCAGCATCACCGACAACTGGCTGACATGCTGGATCAATTGCATCCGCGCGCCATTGGCGTCGCTGCCGTAGAAGGTGACGATATCGGGGTCGAAATACCCCATCCCTTCGATCCGCAGCACCCCGGCATTGTCACCGGTAAAGCCCATCGCGACCTCGTGTTCCGCATCGAGCTGTTTTTCGAAGTTCTGGATGTAGAGGATCAGCCGCTCATAGGCCCATTGTGCCGGGCTCTTGTTGACGACCGGTTTTCGCAGGGCGTCGGGTACACAATCGGGATCGGTGGCGCTGTCCGGGTCGGAATGCACCTCGCGCATGCGCGGAATCGCGGCCGCCTCGGCATATTCGGCGGCGGTGCTGATCGTGTCGTCCATCTCTACTCCTCCTTGCGCCGATAGAGCCAGGCACCGTCGTCGCGCCGGGTCCGGTCCACCAGCCCACCATGGTAGAGATGGTTCACATGCGCCACCGCTTCAACCAGCGCCAGCCCGTATTCGCCGTCGCCGATGCTGCGCTTGAACAGCGGCGCGAAACAGTCAGCGGCCGTGCGCGGTTCGTCCAGATGTCGCAGCAGGCGGCGCAGGGCCCCGTGATGATTGTCGATCAACTGCCGCAGTCGCGTGGGCAAGCCGGTAAATGGCAACTTGTGGCCGCCCAGCACCAGCTGGTCCGTCCGGGCCAACGGGCGAAATCGTTCGCAGGCATCCAGCCAGCCCGCCAGCGGGTCGGCCATCGGCTCGGTGGCATAGACACCGATATTGGGGCTGATCGACGACAGGATCTGATCGCCCGAGATCACGAGGTTGTCGTCCCGGCTCCAGAATGTCGCGTGGTCCGGCGCGTGACCGTTGCCGAGATGCACGTCCCAACTGCGGCCGCCCATGTCGATCACGTCGCCCTGCCTGATGCCGGTGAAACCCAGCGGCATCGGCGCCACGATATCGGCGTAGTTGAAGGGCCGCTCGCCGGCCCGCTGTGCGTGGATCGCCGGATCCATGCCGGCGCCGCGCCAGAATTCGAGCGTTTCGGGTGTCGGCACCGCCTGTTCGTCCAGCAGCAGCATCCGCGCGAACAGCCACGATGTGCGCGTGCAGACCAGTTCGGCCCCGAATTCGGACTGGAACCAGCCCGCCAGCCCGACATGGTCGGGATGGTGATGCGTCACCACCACACGCGTTACCGGGCGCCCACCCAGCGGCCCGGCCATGAGATCCCGCCAGATCCGGCGCGTGGTTTTCGTCGCCATGCCGGTATCGATCAGCGTCCAGCCGTCACCATCGTCCAGCGCATAGACATTGACGTGATCCAGCCGCATCGGCAGCGGCAGGCGCAACCATAGCACCCCCGGCGCAACCTCGATCGCGCCGCCGGTTTCGGGCGGCGTTTCGTGGGGGTAGCTCAGACCCGGCTTGACCGCAGCAGCGCCATCCACGGCTCAGACCCCCATCTCTTCGACGCTCAGGGCATAGAGCCCCTCGGCCCCGGTTTGCGCATGGGCCAGCAGGCCCGCGTGATCGGGCAGCAGCCGGGCGATGAAGAACCGCGCAAGTTTCTCGCGCGCGCCACCGCGATCGGCCAGCGCCGCCTTGAGATGGAAATGTGCACCCAGCACGCGGGCAAAGGCGCGGGCATAGGGCACCGCTCCGGCAAAGCGGTCGTTCAGGTCATCCTGCGCCACCAGCCATTCGGTGGCCTCGCGCATCGATTCGGCTGCCTCCCAGACGGGACCGGCCAGATCCGGCAGGGCCGCCCGCGCGCTTTCGGCATGGCTTTCGATTTCGTCCAGCAGCCGTGCGGCGGCCTCGCCGCCATCCATCATCTTGCGGGCGACCAGATCCATCGCCTGAATACCGTTGGTACCTTCGTAGATGGCGCAGATGCGCGCATCGCGCGACAGCTGCGCGGCGCCGGTTTCCTCGATATACCCCATGCCGCCATGCACCTGCACACCCAGTTCGGAAACGGTGATCCCGGTTTCAGATCCGTTGATCTTGGCAATCGGCGTCAGCAGCGCGGCCCGCGCGGCCCAGTCCGCATCACCCGTGGCGCTGTGCATGTCGGTAGCGGCAGCACAGGCCAGCATGATCGACCGCGCGGCGAAGGTTTCGGCCTTCATGGTCAGCAGCATCCGCCGCACATCGGCGTGATCGATGATGGTTCCCGTCCCTTTACCCACGGGCGCGGTACGGCCCTGCCTGCGCTCCAGCGCATAGGCCAGTGCATGCTGACAGGCCCGTTCGGCCACGCCGACCCCCTGCCCGCCAACGCCCAGCCGGGCGTTGTTCATCATCGTGAACATCGCCGCCATGCCGCCATGTTCGCGCCCGACCAGCCAGCCGGTCGCCCGATCATACTCCATCACGCAGGTGGGCGACCCGTGAATGCCCATCTTGTGTTCCAGGCTCACCACCCGCAGGCTGTTGGCCTGACCGGGATTGCCGTCGGCATCGGGAATGAACTTCGGCACCAGGAACAGGCTGATCCCCTTGGTACCGGGCACACCGTCGGGCAGCCGCGCCAGCACCAGGTGGCTGGTATTCTCGGTGAAATCGTTATCGCCCCAGGTGATAAAGATCTTCTGTCCCGAAATCGCATAGGTCCCGTCACCGTTGGGCTCTGCCTTGCTCGACAACGCGCCCACATCGGACCCGGCCTGCGGCTCGGTCAGGTTCATGGTCCCGATCCATTCGCCCGACAGCAGCTTGGGCAGGTAAAGCGCCTTGAGCTCGTCGCTGGCATGGTGTTCCAGCGCCTCGATCTGGCCCTGTCCCATCAGCGGCGCCAGCTGCAGCGCCAGGCAGGCGGCCGACATCATCTCGTTGACCGAACTGGCCAGCGTCACCGGCAGACCCATGCCGCCATATTCGGGATCGCCGCTGATCCCGACCCAGCCGCCTTCGGCAATGGCGCGGAACCCGTCGGCAAAACCGGGCGAGGTGCGCACAACGCCGTTCTCGAGCACCGCCGGGGTCAGGTCGCCCGCACGGTTCAGCGGCGCGAGCACATCATCGCACATCCGGCCAGCCTCGGTCAGAATCGCACGGGCCATGTCGGCATCCGCCTCGGCGAAACGGTCGGTTGCTGCGATGGCATCGAAACTGACGAGATGATCGAGAATGAACTGATAGTCTGCAACGGGTGCACGATAGGTCATGGCTGGTCTTCCTCGCTTGAGGCGGCTCGGGGATCGGACGCGCGGCAGCGGCGCGTGGGGACGGTATTGAATCTGATGGTCTTCATATGTGAAACCCCCCGGGCAATTGGCAATCAAAACGCGGCGTCATTGACATGATCGACATGATTGACGGGGCCCGGCCCCACACCGAGATCCTTTCTGCGTCCCCTGCGGGCACCGCCCGTGCCGCGGCATTGCTGCGCGCCGGTGAAATCGTCGCGTTCCCGACGGAAACAGTCTACGGGCTGGGTGCGGATGCGCGCAACGGGCAAGCGGTGGCGCGGGTCTTCGAGGCCAAGGGCCGACCCGCCTTCAACCCTCTGATCGTGCATGTGACCGACCCGGAGGTGGCACGACGCTATGTCGCATGGTCCGACATGGCCGACCGGCTGGCCGCCGCCTTCTGGCCCGGCCCGCTGACTCTGGTGCTGCCGCTTCGCGAGGGTCACGGCATCTCGCCGCTGGTGACGGCGGGTCTCGACACGCTGGCCGTGCGGATGCCTGCCCATCCTGTCGCCCAGGCGCTGCTGGCCGCCTTCGACGGGCCGGTCGCGGCCCCGTCGGCCAATCCTTCGGGCCGGATCAGCCCGACCAGCGCCAGCCATGTGCTGACCGGGCTCGACGGCAGGATCGCCGCGATTCTCGACGATGGCCCCTGCACGGTCGGGCTGGAATCCACCATAGTGGGGCTGGTCCAGACACCCGCACTGCTGCGCCCGGGCGGCCTGCCTGCCGAAGCGGTGGAACAGGCGCTGCACCGCCCCCTCACCCGTCCCGTCGCCAACGATCCGATCAGTGCACCGGGCCAACTGACCTCGCATTATGCCCCCGGCGCCACCGTCAGGCTGAACGCGGAAACCACGCAACCGGGCGAAGTCCTGCTGGGGTTCGGTGCGGTCGACTGCGACCTGAACCTGTCCCCATCGGGCGACCTGCACGAAGCCGCGGCCAATCTCTTCGGGCACCTGCATCGGCTCGACGCTGCGGGGAAACCGATCGCGGTCACTCCGATCCCCGATCACGGACTGGGCCGGGCCATCAACGACCGGCTGCGCCGCGCCGCCGCGCCGCGCGGCGACTGACCCCGACTTCCTCTTGCCTGAAATATCCCGGGGGAGTCGCGGCCTGCCGCGACGGGGGCAGCGCCCCCGCCCGCATCGCCGGTCAGGCGTGTCCGGCACTTGCCGACAGCGTCAGCGGATCCACCCCGAGCGTTGCCAGCGCCGCCACCCATTTCTCGTCATCGGGCACCGCGAACACCAGGTCCGGATCCGCCTCGGCTGTCAGCCAGCCATTCAGCCCGATCTCGGCCTCTAGTTGCCCCGGCCCCCAACCGGCATAGCCCAGCGCCATCAACGCCCATTCCGGTCCGCGCCCGTTGGCAAGATCCTCCAGCACATCCAGCGTCGCGGTCATCGAAAACCCGCCGCCCACATCCAGCGACTGCAGACTCGACTGGTAGTCGGACGAATGCAGCACGAACCCCCGCGCACCCTCGACCGGGCCGCCGAAATGGATGGTCATGTCCTCCGACCCCGGTCCGCGCTCGATATCGAGTTGCTCAAGCAGATCCGACAGGCGCACGTCCAGCACCGGCTTGTTCACGATCAGGCCCATCGCGCCCTTGAACCCGTGATCGCACAGGAACACCACCGAATGCTCGAACCGCATGTCGCCCATGCCGGGCATCGCGATCAGCAGCTTTCCGGTCAGATCCATCATGGCGCGGGCGTCTCCTTGCTGGCGGGTCCGGCACCAGCATGGACCCGCCCCGGCGCCCACGCAAGGGCACAGCGGCAACAGGGCGGGGCCACGGGCGGATGCTGACCGGAACGTGACTTGGCAAGCGCGCCGCGATCGCCCATCTAGACCGCATGTTCAGATCCGTTCTCGCTCTTGCCGCGTTATGCGCGACGCTGCTGTCGCTGCCCCAGCCATCCGTCGCACAGACACGGGTGGCCGACGTGATCCGGCTGGATATCCTCGACGGCGGCCCAACCGGGCGCGGCACCTTTCTGGCGGCTGTACGCCTGACGCTGGCCGACGGGTGGAAAACCTATTGGCGCGCGCCGGGCGACGCCGGCATCCCGCCGCAATTCGACTGGCGGCGGTCGCGCAACCTGGGCGGCGTCTCGATCACCTGGCCAACCCCCGAAGTTCTGGATCAGGCCGGAATGCAGGTGATCGGCTATCGCGACGGGCTGGTGCTGCCGCTGGAAATCACACCCGCGCAGCCCGGCCAGCCGGTGCGCCTGCGCGGCCGGGTGGATCTGGGCATCTGCCGCGACATCTGCATCCCGGGCACATTGAAATTCGACCACCAACTGGACCCGCAAGCGTCGCGCAGCCCCGCCATCGCCGCCGCCCTGGCGCGCCGCCCCTATTCCGCTACCGAGGCCGGCGTGACCGGCGCCACCTGCCGGCTGGCGCCCACGGCGCAGGTCGGCACCATGCGGATCGACGCACGGATCGTCATGCCTTCGGCAGGCGGGCACGAGGTGGCCGTGATCGAACCCGGCGCTCCGCATCTGTGGGCGGTGGTCACCGACACCAGGCGCGACGGCAACCACCTGAACGTAACCGGCAAAATCGCCTCGGCATCGGGCGGCGCCTTTGCGCTGGACCGGTCAGCCCTGCGGTTCACCGTTCTCGGCCATGACCACGCCGTCGACATCCGCGGCTGCACCTCGGGATGAACCGTCAACGCCCGACCTGGCCGCGCGTGGGCGCTCTGGCGGTGGTGCCCCGCAACGGTCAGGTGCTGCTGGTGCGGCGATGCAACCCGCCCGATGCGGGGCTATGGGGCTTTCCCGGCGGCCATGTGGAACCCGGCGAAACCGCCCATGACGCCGCCGCGCGCGAGTTGCTGGAAGAAACCGGCGTCGAGGCGGCACCGCGCCGCTACCTGACCAATATCGACGCGATCCGCAGGCACCCGGACGGGGCCGTGGCGTCGCACTACCTGCTGGCGTCCGTGCTGTGCGACTATCTGCGCGGCGAACCCATAGCCGCGGACGATGTCAGCGATGCCCGGTGGGTCGGGCCGGAACAACTGGCCGACCTGCCCACCAGCGCCCATGTGGCCGAACTGGCGGCACTGGCGCTCGCGCAGGACAGGGACTAGCCTTCGGGCGCCATGCCGGTGCGCCGATAGCGCAGGGCCGCGATCAGCCAGACCAGCAACAGGATCAGCGCCGCGCCCACGAAGAACAGCGCCAGCGCAGCCTGCATCGGTGCCAGCCCCTGCGACACCGGCAGCGCATCCGTAATGACAGACGGCAGCGCACCGGTGACAGCGGTCCAGCCCACAGTCGCCGCCAGCCAACCCAGAACCAGCATACCCGCCAAACGTACGGTCAGGCGCAGGCCGCTCTGAGATGCGCGCATGGCCCTGCGCATCGCCGCCAGCGGGCGCGCCACGTCCTGCTGCATCGCGATCAGCGCCGGCACCACCACCAGCACCAGCAGCATTCCGAAACCCAGACCGTAGACCAGCGTGATTACCGTTGGCTTGAGGAACTGCGCCTGCTGCGACCGCTCGAACAGAAGCGGCGCCAGCCCCAGCACGGTCGTCATCGTCGTCAGCATCACGGGGCGGAGGCGATCCGCCGCGCCATCGATGATCGACGGGATCAGCCCGCGTTCACGCGCATAATCGTCGATGGTGGTCACCAGAACGATCGAATCGTTGATGATGATCCCGGTCATGCCCAGCAGCCCGACCACCGAAAACATGCTGAGCGGCACGTCCCATTGCGCGTGGCCCCAGATTGCACCGACCAGCCCGAAGGGAATGATCGCCATGACCACCAGCGGCCGGGTCCAGCTGGCAAAGACCCAGGCCAGAACCAGATAGATACCGGTCAGACACAGGGTCAGGCCGGTACGGGCGTCCTGCAGGAATTCGTTTTCCTGCTCGGACAGACCAGCCATACGCCAGTCCACCTGCCGGCGGCTGGCAATGTCGGGCAGGATCTCGGTCTGCAGCGCCTGCATGATGGCCTCGGCGCGGATCGGGTCGTCCTCGGAAACATCGCCGGTGACCGAAATCAGCCGCAGCCCGTTTTCCCGCTGTACCTGAGAAAACCCGGTGCGCCGGGTCACGGTCACGATATCCGACAACGGCACATAGGCGCCGCCCGGCGCGCGCAGATAGGTACGTTCGAGGAAATCGGCGGTCTGTTCGCTCTCGGGCAGTTCCACCCGGATCACGGCGCTGCGCGTCCCGTCGGGGTATTTGGCCGCCTCGATCCCGCCCAGCCGGGCACGCAGGTCGCGACCCAGCGCGTCGATGGTAAAGCCCATCGCACGACCCTGCGGTGTCAGATCCAGAATCAGCTCTTCCTTGTCGTAGGACAGCGAATCCTCGACCCCCGACACCTCGGGATAGCGCAGCATCGCAGTCTGCAGGTCGTTGCTGGCATCCTTGAGCGACTGAACATCGGCACCATGAAACTGCACGTCCAGCGCATCGCCCCCCGGCCCCGACCGCCAGCCACGGAACGAGATCACCTCGGTCATCGGGTGGGCGCGGACCGCGTCCTGCAGGTCGGCGACAAAGGCAAAACTGGAATAGGGGCGCAGGTCGGCATCGATCAGTTCGATCGTGATGCCGCCCAGCAGGTCGGTATCCTTGCTTTCGACCCCGGTCAGCGGCGGCCAGGTGTTGCCCCCGACCTGGGTCATCACGAAATCGATCGGGTTGCGGCCATACCGTTCCTCGTATTCGGCGCCCAGCGCCTCGGTCGCGCGCTGCATCTCGCGCATCATGGCCAGCGAATCGGCGTGGGTCGCACCTTCGATCATGGCGAAATTGCCGGTGACCGTGCCGCGTTCGGGCGCGTTGAAGAACCGCCACGGCACATCGCCGCGCATGAACAGCGCCGCCTGGCCCGCCAGCAGCGCCAGCGCCCCGGCCAGCACCGCGTAGCGGCCGCGCACGACCCACACCATCAGCATGCGGAACGGGTGATCGCGGACCCAGCGAAACCCGCGATTGACCACCCGGTTGGGCCAGTCGTACCAGTGTTCCTTCGCCGAATGGGCGATGGAATGCGCCATGTGATTGGGCAGGATCAGGAAACACTCCACCAGCGACGCCAGCAGCACCGCGATCACGGTAAACGGAATGTTGCTGATCAGGGTTCCGAACCGGCCGCCGATGAAGGTCAGCCCGAAAAACGCGATCACGGTGGTCAGCGTGGCCGCAAGCACCGGCATGGCCATGCGCCGGGCGGCATTTTCCGAGGCCGCCATCGGGCTCTCGCCCAGCCTGCGGGCGCGGAAATCGGCATGTTCGCCCACCACGATGGCATCGTCGACCACAATGCCCAGCGTGATGATGAGGCCGAACAGCGAAATCATGTTAATGGTCAGCCCGGCGGCGTACATCAGCGCAATGGCCGCGAACATGGCCACCGGAATACCTGCCGCCACCCAGAATGCAATCCGCGCATTGAGAAACAGGAACAGCAGGCAGATCACCAGCACCAGCCCCATCAGGCCATTGTCCAGCAGGATGTCGAGCCGCGCCGAAATCGCCTCGGCACGGGTGCGGATCAGTTCCACCGTCACGCCCTGCGGCAGACTGGCCTGCATCTCGGCGGCAACCTGTTCGACCTGATGCTGGACCTTGATCGCATCGCCCTGATCCGAGCGGTCCACCCGGATCGACATGGCCGGATGCTCGCCCACGTAATAGCTGCGCTGGCGGTTCACGCTCTCGACCCGCACCTGCGCCACATCGCCGATGGTCAGTTTCGATCCGTCAGGGTTCGACCGCAGCACGATACCCGCGATGTCGTCGGCGCGACGCTTTTCGGAGCCGGTGCGCACCCGCGCGTTGGCCCCGCTCACGTCACCGGCGGGATCGGTACTGACCTCGGCGCCGATGGCATCGGCGATCTCGCGCATGGTCACATCATTGGCGATCAGGTTGACCGATGGCACCTCGACCACGGTTTCGGGCGCGGACACGCCGCGTATGGTGGTCCGCGTGACCCCGGCGGCGAACAGCCGCGCCACAAGTTCATCGGCGAACTGGCCCAGCTGCTCGGGCCCGATCGGCCCCGAGATCACCACATCGGTGACCCGGTCGCGCCAGGCCATGCGCCGGACGGTCGGGTCCTCGGCATCCTCGGGCAACGTCGTTACCGCATCCACCGCCGCCTGCACGTCGTCGGTCGCCTGCCCCATGTCCCAGCCGGGTTCGAATTCCAGCTCGATCCGCGCCGATCCCTCACGCGAAACGGATTCGGAGGATTCGACGCCGTCGATCACCAGCAGCGACGGCTCGAGCGCCTGTACGATGGCGCTGTCCACATCCTCGGGACCGGCCCCGTCCCAGTCGATATCCACCCGCACCGACTGCACGATCACATCGGGAAAGAACTGCGTCCGCATGTTGGGGATCGCCGCGGCGCCCAGCACCAGCAGCACCAGCAACAGCAGGTTGGCCGCTGTGCGATGGCGGGTGAAATAGGACAGCAATCCGCCCGCGGCGGAAGGAATATCGCGGGCCATGGCCGCCTAGCCCCCCATCCGCGATTCGAGCCGCGTCACCAGCCCCTCGGGAACCTGCGACTGTTCCAGCTGGTTCAGCACCCGCGCCTTGGCTTCGGGCGGCAGGCGTTCGCTGGATTCGACGAAGGCCACCAGCCGCGCACGGCGTTCGGCGCTGAGTTCCAGCATCGCCTCGGCCGTTTCCGCATTTGTCGCGGCCTGTTCGCGCAGCGGTCTGACCCGGATACCCACGCCCAGCAATGGCGTGCGCCCGATCACGATCTCGCGCCCCTCCAGCCCGTCGCCGCGCAGCAGGACGTCGTCGCCCTGCCGCCGCAGCATCGTCACCGGGATCGCCTCGAGCCGGTCGTCCGGCCCCACCGCCAGAACCGTACCCGAGGCATCAAGCGCTGAGGCAGGCAGGCGAACCACCCGCTCCAGCGCCGGTTCCTCGACCGATACGGTAACGAAATCGCCGGGCTTGAACCCGGCGGCGTTTTCGAGACGGGCAAAGATCAGGCGGCCCGATTGCCCCTCGCCCGCAGCGGCACCGTCCCGGCTGATCCGTCCGCGTGCCAGCAGGTCGGTGCCGGTCACGTCGAGCGACGCCACGACCTGCGCGGGGATCAGCCGGCCATCGGCGTCCAGCAGCCGCGCATATTGCGCGGTCGAAACCCGGATCGCCACATCCAGCGCCATCGGATCGACGAGCATCGCCAGTTTTTCATTGGCCGAGACCAGCCGCCCCTCGACCAGGGTCACGTCGCTCAGCGTACCGTCGAAACCCGCCGTCACCACGGTTTCATCCAGATCGCGCTGCGCGGCCTCGAGCGCGATGCGCATCCGTGCCAGCCGGGTCGCCGCCTGATCGATCCGCGCCTCGGCCTGGGCCAGCGCCTGACGGCGCGACAGCACCGTGGCGCGGGCCTGCGCCGCCACCAGTTCCGCGCCCTCGACCAGCGCCGCCGTCCCGACCCCGCGCGTCTGCAGATCCAGTTGCCGCTGCAACGCGCGCTGCCGCAGATCCGCCTGCGCGACCGCCGCATCGAGTTCGTCACGCGCCAGCGCCAGCGATCGTTCGGCGTCGCGTTCCTCGGCTTCGGCATCCATCAGGTCGGCGCGGGCCCGGTCGAGCGCCGCCTGCGCATCCGCGGGGTCGATGCGCAGCAGCACCTCACCGGCCTGGACCGTACCGCCTTCGTCGAAATTCTCGGACAGCGCGATCACCCGCCCACCGGCGGCGGCCCGCAGTTCCAGCGATCGCCGGCTCTGGATCTGACCGAAGGCCTGCATTTCGGGCACCACGGTTTCCATCCGCGCGGCCTGCACGGCAACGGTGAACACCCGTTCCTGCGCCGCCGGCGGCTTGCGGTCGGCATTCATCCTGTCCTGCAGCGCGGACATGACCGTTGTGCAGGCATAGATCAGCAGGGCCAGTGTCAGCGACGCCAGCAGGATGCCAATCAGACTTTGACGCAGAAACCGCATTCAGGATCACCCGCGAATAAACTAGCACAAATGGTAGCGTCGGCGTGAAATTTGCCAAGCCACAAGGGTGTTAACGCAGGGCGCGGCTATTTCCGTCGATTTTTTTCGTCAAGACGCGGCATGATCTCGACAAAGTTGCAGGGGCGGTGACGATAATCGAGCTGCGCGGCAAGGATCCCGTCCCATCCGTCCTTGCAGGCGCCCGGGCTGCCCGGCAGCGCGAACAGGTAGGTTCCACCCGCTACCCCGCCGGTGGCGCGGCTCTGCACCGCCGAGGTGCCGATCTTTTCCATCGAGATCAGCGTGAACACCGTGCCGAAGGCGTCGATCTCCTTTTCGTAGACATCGCGATGCGCCTCGACCGTCACGTCGCGTCCGGTCAGCCCAGTGCCGCCGGTCGAGATGACCACATCCACCGTTTCGTCGGCGATCCACTGGCGCAGCTTCGCCGCGATCTCGGCCCGTTCGTCGGGCAGGATCGCCCGGTCGGCCAGTGTATGCCCGGCGCCGGTGAGCCGGTCCACCAGCACCTGCCCGGACCGGTCGTCATCCAGTGACCGGCTGTCGGACACGGTCAGCACCGCGATCCGCACGGGGATGAAGTCCTTGCTTTCGTCGATGCGCGACATGAATCAAGCCCTTTCAAGAAATGCCAGCCGCAGCGCAAGCGCCGCAAATACTCCGCCACTGACATAGCCCAGCCAGC
>CAYGNB010000010.1:0-2165 GCA_964351135.1 uncultured Rhodobacterales bacterium
GCACGAGACAGCACGCGTCAACCCAGGGCATTCGCCCTGGTCTGATAGGTCATCGTCCGCGCTACGGTTTGCGCCGGACGCTTCTCACCCGCGAGCACCTCGAAATCGAGCTGGTTTTCGGCCGGGACCAGCGGGCAGGTGACGAAATTCGTAAAGGCACAGGGCAGCGCGACGGCATAGTTGAAATCGATCCAGTCGATGCGGCGGTTTTCCTCGTCGGCAAATTGCAGTTCGATGACGCGACCGGCCCCATAGGTGATCGGACCGCTGGTCTTGTCGCGGACATGCGCGACCGGCTGAACGCCGTTCGGGGTATCCTTGCCGATGACCACCAGATTGTAGACCTTTCCATTCCGCTCGAACGTGAAGGTCCCCATGCGCGGTGTCGTTTCGCGCACACCGGCCTCGACCGTTTCGGCTTCGAAGTCGACGCGCCCGGTCGGTGTGAACACACCGGGAATGCGCCACGCCGGATCGTAATCGAAGGCGGTCGCGCCGGCATCCTCCAGGCGCGTCGCCGCGCGCGGATCGCGAACGCGAACCGCATAGAGCCGCTGGCCGTCATCCTTGGTACGCACGATCGTTTCGACCTCGTTCACGCCGTAATACACCGGCACGCTGTCTCCGTGACCGTAGGTCTGGTTGCGCCCCGGAACGATTTCGACGGGGCCGTCCGGATATGCGCCATTCACCGACAGGGTCGGTCCCTCGGCGGGCGGCGTGAACATGACCCGCCCGTCTTCGACCGACCAACGGCCGGGCAACAGGTCGAAACGGAGGTCGCGATCGTTTTCTTCTAGCCAGTATTGGGCGACCAGCGACGTCCAGCCATAGGGACGGAACATCGTGGCGACATGAGCATAGCGCCATTCACGCCACTGGCCTTCCAGATGTTCTTTTGTGGGCATGTTCGTCTTCCTTTCGAAGAATTCAGGTGTCGGCTTGCGCATGAGTATGTCGGCGGGTCAGCGGCCGGTGATCTCGTCCAGAAAGGCGAGCACGCCACGCCAGGACCCAAGATCGGCCGCGGCGTTACCCGACGGTGTACCGCCGCTGGTGTAGGGCACCTTGGAAACCGGATGCTCGCGGCTAAGCTGTGTGGTCGGCACGAAAGGCAGATTGATAGCGTGGCCAGCGTCGTCGAAATCCAGATGACGGACCAAATGTGGATGGTTGTGCCGGCGCAGGGTCGAAACCACCATGCGGGAATACAGGCTGGACGGCCAGGCACGGTCGTCGCGGCCCGAGATCAGGAGCACCGGACCGGCGATGTTCTCGACCGGAATACGCGCGCGGGCCGCCAGATCGCGATCCTTCAGCCCCTCGAAAAAGACCGAGTGGTGGCGGTCGGGCGGGGCATCGCCGGCCCAGGGGTGCCAATGCACTGCGCTGTTATCCTGCCACAGATGCGGCAGGGCCTCGCCACCCAGTGTCCAGGTAACACCGTGCCAGCCACCGCGCGCAGGATCACCCGCGCCCTGCGCGCCATGAACCATGGCGCCGGGCACATACGCAATCACGGCAGAGACAAGATCGGGGAACGTGGCGCCCAGCAGCAGGGCGAGTTCACCGCCGCGCGACTGACCGCTGACCGCCACGAAACCGTCCCGTGGCCCAAGGTTCCGCCGCACCCAGCGGAGCCCGGTTTCGAGATATTCAAGCGGCGTTTCGGTAATGTAGGGCGACAGGCCGGGCGCCTTGAAATACCCGAGCGCAAAGGCCTGATAGCCATGCGACGCAAAAAGGGCGCCGCGCGGTTCGTTGATGCCGCCACCCGAGCCGTTTAGGACCACGACAACCGGATGCGGACCGGGCCCGGCCGGGGTGAACAACGTGCCCACCAACCCCTCTTCGCGAACCTCGCGCCGTGTCACGCCGGATGCCGCGAAACGCTGGATCAGTTCGGCCTCGGCACGACGGCCATCGACGGTCTCCGCAATCAGCGTCGTCGCCAGAGGTTGCATGACATCGTCGGCAAAGATCTCCTGACTCGCGCCGCCGGACGGGTGCTGACCCCAGAGCAGACCCATCGGCGACACCTCGGCATAGTCACCGCCAACGGGGGCGTCGCGGGTCAGATCGACCACCCCCTGCGCATCGGCCATATAAGTCGCCTGACTGTCCCAGAGGCTCCCGCCCGATCGCTGCGTGCGGGCAGAGATCGC
>CAYGNB010000010.1:2265-4409 GCA_964351135.1 uncultured Rhodobacterales bacterium
GGCCTCGCGGATATCGGCCATGGTGCAACTGCTGGTGGCGGCGTCGATGACCACGCGCTCCGCACCCTGCCCCATGGCGAAAGCCAGCGGGTTGGTGCCGATCACCGGACGCGTGCCACCATGCGCCGCAACGAACGGGGGCCCCTCGGCCCCCGCGAAACCGACAAGGCCCGTATCGGCGAGATGGCGCACGAAGGGCGCGAGCCGGCCAAAGCCCCGGACACCGCGCAGAAACACAGCCGCGACACCGAACTGCCGGGCCGCCGCACCCAGTTCCAGCGTGGCGGACGCGACCGCGAGCGGTGCGAAACAGGACGAGCAGTCGAGCCAGCGCACAGCCCGCTGGTCCGCGTCCATCTGCGGGGGCGTCACATCGGACGACCATTCCTCGAGCATTGCAATGCCAAAGCGGGACTGGCCCAGCGCATCGGCTTCGATCAGCGCCGACGCGGCAAGCCGCGCGGCCGGACCGCCGCCCAGGGCCGCCGACAACCGCTCCACCGCATCGCGCACCGCAATCATCGGGGGACACCCCGGCCAGCACCACCGCCGCGGATTTCGCTTTCCGACAGATAGCCCAGTGTCATCAGACGCTCGATCAGAAATTCCCGGCTATGCCGGATATGGGCGGTTTCGATTGCCGCCGCGCTGTCTCCGTCTCCCGCCTCGATGGCATCCACAAGCGCGGTGTGCTCGTCCGAATGCTCACCCGCCTTGACCGAGAAATCGATGGCAAAGCGCAGCAGGCGTTCGAGCTCGTCGAACAGGCTTTCCGACAGGGCGACGAGGCGCTTGTTGCGGCTGCATCGGGCGATGGTCAGATGAAAGCGCCGCGCGACCTGCTGCATGGCCCCGACATCCATCGGCGCCGCATACTCGGCAACGATCCGGCGCATCTCGGCAATGTCGTCGGGCGCGGCATACCGCGCCGCCTGCCGCGCGATGTGCGGACCGATGGCCGCCCGCAGGTCGAGTATTTCGTGGACCGCCTGAAAGGTGATGGCCGCGACGCGGTAACCGCTGCGCGGCAGGATCGTCACCAACCCGTCAGCGGCGAGCCGCTGCATGGCGTCGCGCACCGGCGTCTTCGAGACCTCATAGCGGCGGGCGATCGCGGCCGCGTCCAGCGTCGCTCCCGGCGCGATCTCGCAACGCATGATCTCCTGCCGGAGCGCCAGATAGATGCGCTCGGAAACGGTGACCGGGGCGATTGAGGCCGGGCTGGTATCGACGGTGGTCATGCGTGTCTGGTCCCCTGTCGTCATCAATGCTTTGCCCAGGGCACGAAACGCCGCTCCAGCGCCTCAATCGCGAGGATGGTGAGATAGCCCATGACCGAGATCACGACGATGCCGACGAACATCCGCGATACGGCAAAGGTCTGCCACGACGCCCAGATGAAGAAACCGACACCGCTGCGCGCACCCAGAAACTCGGCCGCCGCGATGATGATGTAGGATGACCCGGCGGCCAGTTTCAGCCCGGTAAAGATACTCGGCAGCGCGGCGGGAAGAGCAAAGCGGCGGAAGGTCTGGAGACGGGTGGCGCCAGCGTTCTTTGCGACATCCATGTAGATCTGCGGCATCTGCATCACCCCGCCCATGGTGTTGTAGAACGTCAGAAAAAACACGCCGATGGCGATCAGAACGAATTTCGAGGCATCGCCAACGCCGAAGATCAGCAGGATCAGCGGCAGAATGGCGATCTTCGGCACCGGATAAAGCGCGGCAAAGATCGGCCCGAACAGCCGGCGCACCGGCCGCGACAGGCCCAGAATGAGCCCCAGAACGATCCCCGGCACGGCACCCATCGCATAGCCGACACCGATCCGGCGCAGCGTCGCTCCGATATGATCGAACAGCTCCAGGCTCACCACCATGCGCCAGGCGGTTCCGGCAATCGCGCTCGGCGCCGGAAAGAAACGCTGGTCGATCAGGTTGAACCGGCTCGACAGTTCCCAGAGCAGCAACAGCAGCAGCGGGCTGAAATACGAGGCGAAACGATAGATCCGTTCCCGGCGGGCCGGCGCCTTGAGCCGACGCAGTTCGTCATCCGTAAGGGCTCTGGATGTCGTCATGTCAAGCCTCCGCCGGTGAGGCGAGCAAATTCCAGACCTCATACGTCATGTCCCAAAACCGCTTGTC
>CAYGNB010000010.1:4509-7487 GCA_964351135.1 uncultured Rhodobacterales bacterium
GCAAAATCGCTCAGACCGGTCAGCGCCAGCAGGTCGCGGACCCGCGCGTCCTGTCGGGCGCGCGAAACGCCCTTGAGGCTCAGCGGCAGGGCGATGTTCTCGGACACCGTCAGCCAGGGCAGGACCGACGCTTCCTGAAAGACCATGGCCGGGGGCGTGGCGCTGTGCAGCTTTACCTCGCCGCTCAGTTGCTGTTCGAGGTCGGCAAGGACGCGCAGGACCGTGGTCTTGCCGCAACCGCTGGGTCCGACGATACAGACGAATTCGCCTTGCGCGACCGAAAAGCTGAAATCGGACACCGCCACGGTCACCCGGTCACCTTCACTGTCGTAAAAGGCCTTGGTCAGACGGTCGACCTCGATCGCGGGCCGCGACATCTCTGCCGCGGCCGGGTGCGCCGATTCAAGCGCAACCGCCATTACGGCTTGCTCGCAACGAGGTCGTTGGCGCGTTTCAGCAGATCGAGGCGATAGACCGCGTCGATATCGGCGTCACCCTCGTATTCCAACGCACCGCGCGCGCGGAAAAACGCCTCCTGCTCGCGCACCGAAGCCATGTCGATGGCCCCGTCCTCCGAGCGGATCGTGTACGGGATACCGCGCAGGGTTTCGGGTTCGGTCCCGGTGTATTTCGCCACGATGTCGACGATCTCGTCATCCTTCCAGCCACCGTTGTCGAGCAGCCGGGCAGCCTTGAGATAGCCCGCCATGAAACGCACCACCGCATCCTCGTTATTGTTAACGAAATCCTGGTTGAACGCGATCAGGCCAAGTTCCGTGCCAAAGGTATGGTCCTCGACCAGCCGGCGGCCCAGCCCCTCTTTCTCGAGCTTTCCGGCAAAGGGCTCGATGCTCCAGCCCGCTTCGAGCGCACCATTGGCAAAGGCGGCGGCGGTCGCTGGCGGCGGCAGAAAGACCGCCTCGACATCATCAAGCGTCAGCCCACCCTTTTCGAGGGCCTTGGCGACGGAATACATGCCAAAGCCCCCCGGGCCGGGAA
Organism: uncultured Rhodobacterales bacterium; assembly: GCA_964351135.1. Taxonomy (GTDB): domain Bacteria; phylum Pseudomonadota; class Alphaproteobacteria; order Rhodobacterales; family Rhodobacteraceae; genus Pukyongiella. The sequence continues at coordinate 5,509 of CAYGNB010000010.1, forward strand.
TGCCGACGCGCTTGCCCTTGAGATCGGCAACGGATCGGATGCCTTCGTCCCAGGCTTTCTGCGAGATCATGAACGGCGATGGCGATGGGACCGTGTCTGGCATCCGGGCCAGGGTCGCGATGATGGCGACCGTTGCGCCGCGGTTGAGCGCGTTGAACAGGCCCGCCCCCCATGTCGCGCCGCCGGTTTCGACATTGCCTGATGCCAGCATCTGGATGGTCTCGGCCGTATTGCCCTTGGGCGAGAGCGTCACGTCGGCGCCGAATTCATCGAAGAACCCCATCTCTTTGGCGACAAAGAACGGCGCGTAGTCGGCGAACGGCGAGTAGAGGAACTCGATGTTCGGCTGATCGTCAGCCCGGCCCGGCAGGGCAAATGAGGAAACTAAAGTGGCGGCAGCCGCGGCTGCCAGTAGATCACGACGGCTGATGGACGACATGCGCGAAACTCCTCATTCGCAAGTTTGACTCTCCGGTACCGGCACCCAACGGCTACACCCTCCCCCGAAACAATGCGTTCGCCAAAACGCGACTGCAGTCGGGCCGGTGCAGGCAGCGTATATCTGATGTATCAGCTTTGCAATCTGATATTTCTCTATGTATCAGACACGGCGCAACCTGTCGGACGACGGATTGGGAGCGACATAAGTCAGGGCTGGCCGAACGGCGGCATTCAGAATGCGGCGACCCGTGCGATAACCCAGTATGCGGCGGTGCTGCCGATCAGATAGCTGGCGACGCGTTGGAGCGAGACCGCCCAACGCCGAATACCGGGATAGGCCATCACCGCAATTGCACCGATGGCAAGAACTGCGGCCACGAACATCAACTGGCCGATCTCCACGCCCAGATTGAACGAAAAGAGAGCTATTGGAATATCGCCTTCGGGCAGCCCGATTTCGCGCAAGGCGCCGGCAAATCCAAGGCCATGCACCAGCCCGAACGCAAAGGACACCACCCATGGAAACCGCTCGGCCACCTGATCCCGGTTTTCCGGTGGAAGCGTCAGCTGGAACGCCAGAAAGACGATTGACAGCGCGATCAGGGCTTCGACCGGCTGCGAGGGCACGCGGAGCCAACCGAGCGTCGACGCGGCCAGCGTGATACTATGCGCCGCAGTGAAGGCGGTCACCGCCCAGAACAGGCGCGCCCGATCCCGGGTCAGCAAAAGCAACGCAAAGACAAAAAGGAGGTGATCCACGCCTTCGAGGATATGGGTCACGCCAAGCGAAATGTAGCTGAACATGACCTCCCGCATCCCGGCGTTCGGCTCGATGACAAAGGCCGTCTCGGACGCGCTCAGGCGGTGAAACTGCGTTCGACCGGGCTCCAGCTCATAGCGGATCAGCGTATCGGTACGGGTTCTGTCCAGCCCCGTGATCGCGATGGAGCCGCCGGCCAACCCGCCGGGACAGGTGATGAACCATCTGGCCGTCCAGGCCCGTCCGTCGAAGATCGGGGCCGGCACCGCATCGCTGGAGCAGGTTTCCGGCAGTTCCGGTTCAATCGGCATCCGGCGGCCGTTCACGTCCGGCGCCCGCCAGGTCACATGCCAGCGATCCTGCCCAAGCGCACTGAGTTCCAGATAGCCGGGATCGAATGCATGGGCGAGCCCCGGCACCGGCAGCCACGCCAGCAAGACCGCGAACACAGCAAGACGCCACTTCATTCCGCCAGCACCTCGGAAACCGACGGCAGGTCGACCGAATAGCGGGCCAGCATGGCTTCGTCGAATGCCTCCTGCTGTTCTCGCTCCTTCGCCGCGCGCCATTCGGATTCGACCCGCTGGCGAATCTCGGACAACGTCGGCACGACGGCATCCGTCCGGTCGGTCACGCGAACGAGATGCGTGCCATAGGCGCTTTTGACAGGCCCCTGCCAGGCTCCGCGGGGCAGACCGGCAAGCGCCCCGCCAAATCCCTCGCCAAAGATCCGGTCGACATTGGGCGCGGGCGTCAGCGGAAGCGAGGACGGCAGGAG
>CAYGNB010000010.1:7587-10408 GCA_964351135.1 uncultured Rhodobacterales bacterium
CGTCGCCCTGATCGAGGCCCAGCGCCAACGCCTCTCGCACGCGGACTTCTTCCAGCGCCCAAGCCTGCATCAGTTGTTCGAGTTCGTCCGGCTCCGGCATCCGGTTCCAGGTCGCGGCGAATCTGTCGGCAAGAACCCTGGCGGCCTCCGGGCTCAGCGATATCGCGTCGGACTCCGGGTCCTGGGGATCGTCCTGAAGGACCGCAAACACCGCGAATATCACGGCGCCTGCGGCGAAAAAATGCACGATCGGAGACGAAAGCAACTTGCCTAGGGTCATGGGGCTATCATCCGCGAACAACAGCCATTGACGCAATCACCAAACGCATCGCACCGTACGGAACCGGTGGCCCGCCGCGCGATGCATCGGGGCAGCCCAATTCGCTTCGACAGGTCTGGCCTCAACCGGGCGGCGCATACCAGATCGGCGCGGTATAGGCCCGTTCGGTGACCGTCATCCGCGCATCCTCGGGCGGTGTCGCGCCGAGCCGGGCTTTGTCATAGGCGGTCCAGCGCGGGGTCGGGATCTCGATTACCCTTGCGTAGTAGAAAGCTGGCTGGGACGCATCGAACTGCGGATCGGTCCAGACCGCGCGAAGATCCGGCGCTCCTATCGTGTTGGTCCAGGTTGCCCTGTCCACGTCCACGGTGTTGCCAACATCGGGTACCTTGCCGCTGGTGGCATCCGCCGTGCGATCCCCCGACCAGGCCACGTCATAGACCTGCTCATGCGTGGCGCCGCCCGCGTCGAGCCAGCCCTTCACGATCTGGATGCGGTCGAGATTGGCCCCGATGGGATCCTTCAGGGCGGCAACAAGGAATGTCGGCGCGCCGCCGTCCGGTCCGGTTGCCAGATCGCCCCCCATAGGCACGCCACGGGCATACCCTTCTGCGGCCGGAAGCCGCGAATACGCGTCCGCCTCGGTAAAATCCCAACCGCCGAAGAACCGCACCACCATCCGTGGCCCGGTCGTTGCATAGGTTTCGCGCCGGTGCATGGCGTCCCAGATCTCGTGCCGGGTGTTACCGGTGGCCCAGACCGCCGCCCAGCCCGAGGCGCCGACCTCCCAGTCCATGATCGTCACGCCGGTTTCCTTGTTTTCGACGAATGGTTTCGTGGACCGTTCCGGCGACGGTTCCTGCGGAACCGTCTTGCCAAAGAAGTTCTCCTCCTCGATCGCGGCCAGCCCGGTATGTGCGTCACTGCTGCCGATCAGGCCGAACTTGTAGGGGTTGGTTCCGAACTGCGCCGCCAGCTTCAGCCCGTTCTTCAGCGCCTCGCGGGTGTATTCATACTGCAGCATCTCGCTGGTCTTGGCCACGCTGCCATCGAGGTTGCCCTTGTCCCAAAGCTCGAAATCGGCGAACTCGTCCTCGGGTGACAGGAACGGGTGTGCCTCTCCTGTCCCCTTTGTCTGCGTCGTCTCGTAGAGCCGCTCCCATTTCTCGCGCGTCTGCACGTATTGCTCGCTCAGCGGTTCGCTGAACGCCGTCTCGACCGGGAACATGATACCGTTCGACAGGTTGCCGTTATGCGGGATCGCCAGCACACTGCCCCCGGTCTTTTCCTCGTAGTTCGCCATCCACTCCCAAAGCTTCACCGGGTTGTCGCTGCCATAGGGCGGGTAGACCGTGAACGGCTGGACCAGCCCCGCCCGGTCGCCGTTGTCGCGATAGATCACGTTGCGATGAAGGTTGTTGCCGCCGGTGTTCGAGGTCCATTCATAGCCGATGAAAGCGGTAAAGGTATCGGGCTCGTTGAACTCCTCGGCCGCGTCTATCGTCGCCTGCCAGGCATTCTTGTAGCCCTGCGTCCCCGGGAAATACATCAGGTCCTCGGGGAACTTGTTATGCGAGAACGCCACGATGATCTCGAGCGCAGCGTCATTACCCTGCCCCGATTTCACCATGTTGTACCACTTTCGCCCTGTCGGATCGGCCAGCACGCTGGCCTTCCCGGCAAAGAGGTCGGGGAAGAACCCCATGTTGTCCGAGTGGTCCGCCACGACGAGGAAATCGAGCGGCCTCGACAGCCGAACCGGCTGACCGGTCGACGAGATCACCTGTTCACCACGCGCAAAGCGATAGGCATCACGCGGATCGAGCCGTGCCCCGAAGGCCCCGGCATCCATCGAATAGGCCGTGTGCAGATGCGTATCCCCGAAATAGGGCCGTTCCGGATAGGTCCGGTCGACATAAGGCGAATAGTTGCTGTGTTTCGCCGCCTTGTCCGCGGTCAGGGTTCCGGCATCCTGCGCGTTGGACGGCAGGGCGAAAGCGCCGGTAACTGATATGGTTATCAAGAAAGTCGAAAAGGAAATATGTGCCATGATCTTCTCCAAGAGACGACCAGCGTCATTGCTGCCCGGCGATCATACCACGGAATTGCCCTTCGCACGATGGCGTGAAGGCGCAGGTCTTCGGCAACCTTCTAGAGATGGGGCCGAACGCCACCGGAAACCGACAACATCTCGCCGGTGACGAACCGCGCCTCGTCGGTCAGAAAGTATGCCACGGCATCGGCGGTTTCCGATGGTTCGGCCATGCGGCGGTTGCTGGCCGCCCCGACCAGGCGATCCCGGTCCGCATCGGGCATGTTTTCCGTCACCGACGTGCGGGTCAGGCCGGGCGCCACGCAGTTCACGGTCACATGCGGAGCCAGTTCCTGCGCCAGCGACCGTGTCAGCGATGCCACCGCGGCCTTGGCCGCGGCATAATCGGCCTGCCCCGCCTCGCCCCCGAACACGATGGAGGCAAAGTTGACGATCCGGCCCCATTCCCGTTCGATCATTCCCGGCGCAAAGGCACGGGTGAGAAACAC
>CAYGNB010000010.1:10508-16958 GCA_964351135.1 uncultured Rhodobacterales bacterium
TCACGCAGCGCGAATTTCTGGATCTTGCCCGACGCCGTGGCCGGAAGGCTGTCGCGCAGTTCCAACCGCTCGGGCCAGTACTGCTTTGCAAACTTCAGATCGGACAGGTGCGACTGCATGTCCTGGAAACTGAGCGATTGCCCGGGAGTTGGCACAACAAACGCACAGGCCCGTTCGCCAAGCCGGTCGTCGGGATAGGCAACGATTGCAACCGTCGCAACCGCCGGATGCTTGTATAGCGCCGCCTCGACCTCGACCACCGGGATGTTTTCCGCCCCGCGGATAATGACATCCTTCGAACGGCCACAAATACGAACATAGCCATCTTCGTCCATTCGGGCGATGTCCCCGGTGTCGAACCAACCGTCCGCGTCGATGCCGTTCAGATGCTGCCGTTTGAGATACCCCCCGAAATTCGAGCAGCACCGGACGTACAGCTCGCCCTCGATACCCGGCCCGGCCGGTTGCCCGTCCCGACCGCGAATTTCAAGCTCGACGCCGGGCAGCGCGCACCCATCGGTGTTGATCGACCGTTCATCGGGGTCAGAGAGCCTGACCGTCGTGACGGCACCGTTTTCGGTCATCCCCCAGGCCGAAATGATCTTGGCGCCCAGAGTTCTTACACCGCGTTCGACCACGGGTCCCGGAATCACGGTTCCGGCACAGAGGAAAATGCGCAGCGAAGACGTATCGATCCCGTTCTCTGCGACACCCGCGGTCAGGTCCATCAGGAACGGCGTCGACGCCATTGTCCAGGTGACGCCGTCGCTTTCGATCAGCCGGGCGGCCTTTTCCTTGTCCCAGCTGTCCAGCAGGATGAACCTGGAATTCAGCATGATCGGCAGAAGCAGGCCGTACATGAACCCGGTCTGGTGTGCCGTGGGCGAGAACATCATGATCACGTCCCGCGACCCCATTTCGAGCCGCTCGGCAAAGGCCGACAGGTTCGAATACATCGTGTTCGCGGTATGCATCGCACCTTTGGGTTCGCCCGTCGTGCCCGATGTATAGATCAATTGACAGACATCATTCGCACCGAACCGGCGATCCCGCGTAACGGTATCGCGTTCGGTATCGAAATCGGGATTGCTCAGCAGCACGTCGAAACTGTTGTCGCCCGCGCCGCCGACGACCACCACCTGTTCGAGCCCGGGCAGATCCGCGCGCATGCCTTCGGCCATGGCTTCGTGATCGAACCCCCGGAACAGTTTCGGCACGACGAACACCTTGCTCTCGCCGTGGTTCAGCATGAAGGTCAGTTCGTGTTCGCGAAAGATCGGCATCACCGGATTGAATACCGCGCCGATCCGCGAGCATCCCAAATAGGTCACGACGAATTGCCAGCTGTTCGGCACCTGGCAGCTCACGACGTCATTCCGCCCGACACCGAGTTTCCCAAGACCGATCGCGACCCGGTCCGCAAGGAGGTCGAGCTCGGCCCAGGTCATATCCCGGCGGTTTCCGGTCTCGACGCTGACCGACGTGAGCGCCGTTGCCTCGGGATTGTTTGCAAGGCAGGCGTCGAAGTAATCGTCGACCGTCTTGCCTTTCCAATAGCCGGCCGCCTCCATCTCGCTGCGCCGGGGCTCGATCAGAACCGCATCAAATTCCATGGTCACTCCTCCTCATTGCCGCCGCGCCTCAGGCGCGTACGGCATCTTTTCCCGCCCGCTCGCGGGCGATGATGTTCTTCATGATGTGCGCCGTACCGTCGCCGATCTGCAGGCCCAGCACATCGCGCAGGCGTTGCTGGAACGGCAGGTCGTCGGCATAGCCCGCGTGGCCATGGATCAGCAGGCAGGCATGGATTGCCTCATAGGCCAGCAGCGGCGGCCACCATTTGGTCATCGCCGCCTCGGCGGTATGCGGCAGCCCCCTGTCCTTGAGCCAGAGCGCATTCATCGACATCAGCCGCGCGGCCTCGATCCTGGTGTCGAAATCGGCCAGCTGGTGTGTCACGCCCTGAAACGCCGCCAGAGGCTTTCCGAAAGCGCGGCGCTCGCCGATATAAGCCCAGGTTTCGTCCAGCGACTGGCGCGCCGTACCAAGACATTGCAGCCCGATCAGCGAACGCGAGAAGTCGAAGCCCTGCATGACCTGCACAAAGCCCTTGCCTTCCTCGCCCAGCAAATACTCTGCCGGGACCCGAACATTGTCGAACCAGATGGAACCGTGCCCCACCTGGTTCTGCCCCATGTTGGAGAATTTCGACGTGGTGATGCCGGGCAGGTCCAGTGGAACAAGGATTGCCGAAACGCCACGCGCCCCGTCCTCGGGCCGGCCGGTTCGGGCAAAGGTCACGACACCCCTGGCGACCTGATTGGCCGAAATCGAGGTCTTTTCGCCGTTGATGACATAGTGTCCGCCATCGCGTTCCATCCGCAGGCCCAGATTGGCCGCGTCGGATCCGCCCTTTGGTTCGGTCAGCGCGATAGCGAGCATGTGTTCGCCAGCCGTCAGGCCCGGCAACCAGTCGCGCGCCACTTCGGGCCGGGCGAAAGCGTTCAGGATCTGCCCGTTCAGGGACGCCAGCAGCGACACGTAGGCAAAGGTAAAATCCGCGCGCGCGATTTCCTCGGCGATGACACCGGAGTAGAGAAACTCAGCTCCCATGCCGCCGAATTCCTCGGGCAGTTCCGGGGCGATCAGGCCAAGCGCACCCATCTCGCGAACCAGTGCCATGTCCATTTGCCCGGCTTTTTCGCGCGCCTGATATCCCGGCGCCACGCGATCTTGGGCAAATTTCCGGGCCAGCCCCCGGATCGCATCCAGTTCCTCGGTGTCAAAGATGGTTTTCGTCATGTTCTCAAACCCCTATTGAACCATCAGGTATTTCTTTGTGATCTCGGGATTGGCGTAGAAGTCGTCGACCGTGCCATTCCAGACGGTAACGCCGCGATCCACGACATAGACACGGTCAGCGCACCGCCGGATCGTGTGCAGCGCCTGTTCCGAGATCATCATCGACACACCTTCGGCCTTGAGCGCGACGATGGCGTCGACCACTTCGTCCGCCACCTTGGGCGCCAGCCCCTCGTGCGGCTCGTCCAGCAACAACAGCTTGGGCTGGGTCAGCAGCGACCGCGCGATCGACAGCATCTGCTGCTCGCCGCCCGACATGACCCCGGCGGTCCTGTGGCGATAGTCGTAGAGCTGTGGAAACAGGTCAAAGACCTGATCGAGCGACCAGCTGCGCCGCGCGGCATCCCTGACAGGGCGCGGCACCCGCAGATTTTCCAGAACCGAAAGCGAGGCGAAAACGCGGCGATCCTCGGGAACGTACCCGACACCCAGCCGGATGACCTCGTGCGAGCGCATACCGACCAGCGACGTGTCCTCGAACGTGACCGCACCGTCACGCACCGCGATCTGGTCCTGAACGATGGCTTTCATCGTCGACGATTTGCCGACACCGTTGCGCCCGATCAGGCAAACCACTTCACCGACCGCCACGTTCAGATCGATGCCGTGCAGCGCCTCGGCCTTGCCGTAGGAGGCATGGACATTCTGCATACGCAGCATCAATGGTGCCCTCCCAGATAGACGGCCTGCACCTCTTCGTTGGCGGCGATGTCCTGCGGAGAGCCCGCGGCGAGGATCGCACCGCGAACCATGACGGTCACGCATGTCGCGATCTTCAGCACCACATCGATGTCGTGTTCGACGAAAAGAAGCGTCTTGCCGGTCTCGTCTATCCGCGCGGAGACCAGTTCCATGAGATGATGGCGTTCCTTGATCGACATGCCCGCCGTCGGTTCGTCCAGCAGCAGCAGATCGGGATCGTTGGCCAGCGCCATGCCGAATTCGAGCCGCTTGCGGTCACCCAGGCTGAGATCCGCGACCCGCGTTCCCGCGTGATCGTTCAGGCCGACCGTATCGAGCATTGCCGCCGCCCGGTCCTCGGCCGCGGCCAGGACCGAGCGCCGCAGGCTGGCCCAGGAACCGTTTGCGATGACAAAGGCCGAGGTCATGTTTTCCAGCACGCTCATGTCCAGAAACGCCCGCGAAATCTGGAACGTACGCCCGATGCCCCGACGGGCCAGATCGACGGGCGTTGCCTTCGTGATCTCATCGCCCTTGAACATCACAGTCCCCTCGACCCCCGGCAACTGCCCCGCGATACAAGCGATGAAGGTGGACTTTCCCGCGCCGTTCGGCCCGATCAGCGCGTGCTTTTCCCCCGCTGGCAGGTCGAAATCGACATTGTTGAGGGCAACGAACTGACCGAACGTCTTGCGGATGCCGCGTGCCGTCAAAAGAGGATGGCCGGTCATTTCCGCCCCCCGAGGCCGAGCATTCCCGACAGGCGCCCGACAACCGATGTCAGCCCTTGCGGCAGCACCAGCACCATCACCAGCACCGCCAGCCCAAGCATGAGTTCCCAATGTGATGTGATCAGCAGAACCCAGTGTTCGAGCTGGATCAGGATAACGGCGCCCACGACACCACCCCAGAAACTGTTGAGCCCGCCCAGAACGACCATAATGAGGGCATCCAAGGTAAAGCCGAGGCCCGCGTAGTCGGGAAACGCGCTGCCCTGAAACACCGCAAAGAGCGTTCCTGCGATACCGGCGAAGAACGAGGCGATCACGAAGACCGTCAGTTGCACCCTGCGCGGCGCGAGGCCGAGCGCTTCAGCCCGCCACCGGTCCTGACCGACCGAGCGGATGGACAAACCGAGAGGCGACTTGACGATCTGGGCCATGGCGAACAGGCATGCGATCAGCACGGCGAGAACGAGCGTGGTAAAGTTCTGCTCGGACAACCCAAAGCGCGGGTTCATGAAACCGGTGATCCCTGTATCCCCGCCGGTGAAATCATACCACTGGAAGAGCACAGTGAATGTGATCTGCGCGCAGGCCAGCGTCAGCATTGCAAAATAGATTTCGCTCAACCGGACGCAAAGCGCGCCAAAGACCAGGCCGCCGATCCCGGCAACAACCGGACCGATGAAAACCGCGAGTTCGACCGGTATGTCGAACCGCGCCACCGCGAGCGTGAAGCCGTAGGCGCCAAGCCCGAAATAGGCCGCGTGACCAAAGCTGACCATGTGGCCATAGGTCATCAGAAGGTTCAGCGACGAGGCGAAAAGCGCGAGGATCAGCATCTCGGCCAGAACCAGCGACATGCCGATACCGGCCAGACGGTTTACCAGTTCCAGGACGGCGATCAGGGCAATGGCAACCGCCCATCGCAGGGCCGTCATTTTCGGCAGCACATTCATCGCGATGGCCCTCCCTGACGGCCGAGAGACCGGGCCAGAAGAACGGCGGCCATGATGAGGAAAATCAGGACCATCGACAGCCGAGGGAAATAGAGGATGCCCATCGCCTTGGTGATGCCGACCAGCATCGCCGCCGCAAAGGCTCCGAACAGATTACCCAGCCCGCCGATGACAACCACGATAAAGGCCGTGACGATCACGGTGGTATCCAGCAGATAGTTGACGTCGCCATAGGGCGCGGCCAGGCCGCCGGCGATGCCCGCCAGCAACGCGCCGGTGGCAAAGACGGTGGTAAAGATCAGCTTTTCATTGATGCCCAGCAGGGCCGCCATACCGCGATCGTCGGTTCCGGCCCGCAGCAGGATTCCGGCCCGGGTAAATCGGATCACCACGACCATCACCAGCATGACAACCAGCCCGGCCCCGAAAATCACGAAGGGGAAGATCGGAAAGAAATTGTCGCCGATGATCAGCGCGCCCATCAGGGCGTCCGGCATCGGCACCGACAGGCTGTTCGGCCCCCAGATCCAGCGTACGACGTCACGGATGACCAGCACCAGTGCGACAGTGATGATGAGCTGCATCAGGTCGGCGGAGCCATAGACCCGGCGCAGCGCGACGATCTCGAAAATCAGCCCGACGAGGGCGACCCCGATACCGGCCAGCAGCACGGCGGCAAAGAACCCTGCGATGGTGCCCGGTGCGATCAGCGGGACCAGCGCGTAGGTAAAGAACGCGCCCAGCATGTAAAGCGATCCGTGGGCGAAGTTCACGATTCTCGAGACGCCGAAAATCAGCGTCAGGCCAGAGGCGATGAGAAAGAGCATCATGCCTTCCATCAGCCCGTTCACGAGTTGGACCCAGATCATGGTCGAAAGGCGCCCCGACGACCGTCGTCACCGGCGGGGCACCGCTCCTTACCTGGCCGCGTCGCGGAGCGTCTGGATCTTTTCCTCGCTCCACATCAGCGGGCCGCCCGCAAACACCTCGACATCCTTCATCGTCGGGAACGGAAAGGCGGGGTCGAAATTGATCGCACCGACATAAGCGGGCGCATCCATCTGACCGTCGAAGGCACGCACGGTCAGACCTTTGCCGCGCAGACCGTCAAACGTGCCACCATAAACCTCGGGCATGAGCGCGTCGGTTTCGGTCGACCCCGCTGCCTCGACCGCGGCGGCATAGATCATCATGCCGTCATATCCGTTGATCGCCCAATCAGTCGG
>CAYGNB010000010.1:17058-21846 GCA_964351135.1 uncultured Rhodobacterales bacterium
TCATAATCGTAGCCCATCGGCTGGATACGCTTCCAGTCCGCATTCTTGGCAACGAACTCGGCCGCCGCATAGGCTTCCATCGTCGCATTTGCCTGAATCTGCCAGAAGTTGGGGCGGAACGCTTCCACATTGGCCTTCTGGGTCGACCCGATCACGGCGTAATGTGGCACATTGGCCTCGGCCGCGACCGCCTGCACGGCGAGCAGGACCGCAGACGAGCAGACCCCCGTCAAGACATCCACGTCCTCCGAGGCGACCAGTTCGCGCGCCTGCTTGCCCCCCTCATCGGGCTTCGTCTGGCTGTCGCGCACGATCAACTCGATCTCCCGGCCTAGAATGCCCCCCTTGGCATTCAACTCGTCAACGGCCAGCTTGGACCCGTTGAGCCCGTCTTCCGACAGGCTGGAGCAGGCGCCGCTCAGACCGGTGACATAGCCGATCTTGATAGCGTCACCTTCGGCGAATGCCGCACCGGCCAACGCGGCACAGAGCGCAACGGCGGATATGCCCATCTTGGTCGTGTCAAACATGTCTTTCTCCTCCCTATGGATTGATCCGGCTCCTAGCGGCCGAACTTGCGGAAATCCGGCTTGCGCTTCTCCTTGAACGCATTGCCGCCTTCCTTGCTTTCGTCGGTCTCGTAGTAGAGCGACAGGCCCAGCATCCCGAGCCCGGCAATGCCGCGCTGGTGCTCGGTGTCCATGTTGAAACTGCGTTTGGCCAACGCGATGGCTGTTGGCGACCGGTCCATGATCTCGGCGCACCAGCGGTCGACCTCGGCGTCCAGCTCTTCGTGCGGGACAACCTTGTTCACCAGCCCCATCTCGAGCGCTTCCTGCGCCGAATAGCGGCGGCACATGTACCAGATCTCGCGAGCTTTCTTTTCGCCGACGACACGAGCGAGGAATGCCGTTCCATAGCCGGGGTCCACCGATCCGACCTTGGGGCCGACCTGGCCAAACTGCGCGCGATCGCCCGCGATGGTCATGTCACAAATGGTGGCGAGCACATTACCGCCACCGATGGCAAACCCCTGAACCTTGGCGATCACCGGCTTTGGCACATCGCGGATGATCGAGTGCAGATCCTCCATCGGCAGGCCGATGGTGCCACGTCCGTCATACTGGCCCTCGTGGGCCGACTGATCACCACCGGTGCAGAACGCCTTTTCGCCCGCACCGCCAAGAACGATGACGCCGACGGACCTGTCCCAACCGGCGCGGTTGAACGCGTCGATCAGCTCCTCGCAGGTCTTGCCGCGAAAGGCGTTGTATTTGTCGGGGCGGTTGATTGTGATATGCGCCGCGCCGTCCTTTACCTCGTAAAGAATATCTTCGTAGCTCATTGTCTCACCCATGCATGGTCAAGCCGCCGGAAACGGAAATCACCTGGCCGGTGACAAAGGCGGCATCGTCGGAAGAAAGGAAAAGGATTGCGCCCGGCAGGTCGTCGGGCCGACCCAATCGGCCCATCGGCACCGCCCGACGGAACGCCTCGCGGAGCTTGTCCTTGTCGCCCGCGGCGTCCATGAAATTGTCCAGCATGCCGGTTTCGGTCACGCCGGGACAGACACAGTTGAAGGTGATACCCTTTCGCGCGTGCTCGCGCGCCAGAGTCTTGGACAGCGCGATCACGCCAGCCTTGCAGGCAGCATAGACGCTTTCGCCCGACGACCCCACGCGCCCAGCATCCGATGCGATGGATACCACGCGGCCCGCACCGCGTTCGTTCATGCGCGTCAGGACCGGATGGGTGATGTTCAGAACGGCGCGCAGGTTGATGTCGATGATCTTCGACCAGAAATCGGGTCCCGATTTGAGGAACGGCGTGAACAGATCCCAGCCGGCGTTGTTCACAAGCACATCGATTTCGCCGATCTCGGTCTCGATCCGATCGACGACGGCCGACGTTGCCTCGAAATCGGTCAGATCGACAGAAATCGCATCCGCATCGCCCCCGTTCTGCCCGATCTGGTCCGCCACCGCCTGCGCGGCCTCGGCGTCGATGTCGCACACGACGACCCGCGCCCCTTCCTCGGCAAAGCGCAGGCAAGTCGCGGAACCAATACCGCCCCCGCCACCAGTTACGACAACTACTTTTCGTTTAAGGCCCTTCACCTTGCCCCTCCTGAATTCGCGCCTGAAGCAGTCAATACCATTAACTTCCTGATTTTTTGACGATGGCGTTGCCCTCGATTCGCTCCCCGGCTTCCGCGCACCCTAGCGGGGTGGATTTATTTATGTCAATATCTTGCTATAAAATTGTGCGTGCAGCCCTTTTGCTCCGCTTGACGCGCGCCACCGCAGGTAGGAAGGTAGCCAAATGGAACAAGGTGTTGTCACGAACGACTCGCTGCGTGCGCAACTGATGAACCGGTTGGCTTTTCGGATGTATCAATGCGCCAACCTGCTCAACAAAACCGGCACAAAGGCGCTGGACGCACATGACGTCACGACTCAGCAATGGGCGATCATCGGGGCGCTCGTGCGCGACCGGTGGTCCGGCGGCATTGCCGTCCACCAACTCGCATCGCTGCTCATGGTGAGTCGTCAGAACCTGTCCGGCGTCCTCTCTCGCATGGAAGACCGCGGCCTGATCGAACGTATCCGCAACGAACAGGACAGCCGGTCACGCCTGATCAGACTAACGCCGGACGGCTGGCAACGCTGGGAAGACATGCAAGGCGACATCGCGGATTTTTACGACAGCGCCATGAACGACCTGTCCAATAGCGATCTCATTCACACCCTGCATTACCTTGACCAACTTAGGTCCAACATGGCCGAACTGGACAAATCCCAGGGCGGATGACGCGGACAGCCTGGGCCAACAGACCCTCCGCACCACAAGCGACCCGGCGATGATCACCTGAAGCCACTGGCACGCCCTCACCGGTTTCGTGGCACCAAGTGCGGCATGGGTCTCCATTTTAGACAATATATTGACTTATATTTTTCAGAACAATAGAGTTATATAATTCGAGACAGCGAAATATCTTTGAAAACAAATAATATCTTTGCTGACACGTTTTGGAAACACCCAAGAATCCGTAAATTTATTGTCTTACTTTGCACAACATAAGGGAAACCGACATGAAGGCGATACGCCTGATGAAGCGCGGCAGAGACGGCGTCGAACTCATGGACCTCACGCCCACGACAGACGGAACCCAGGCCCGGATTCGAATGCTGGCCGCCTCGGTGAATCGGGTGGATCTTTACATGCGGGATTCGGGCGCGGGCATCACCCACGACCTGCCGCAGACAATGGGCGTCGACGGCGTCGGAACCGTCCTCGAAGCGCCGAAAGGCAGCGGGTTCCAAACAGGGGACCGCGTCATTCTGTACCCGTACGACTTCTGCGGCCGATGCCGTCATTGCCGCGCCGGCGACCAGCCGCTGTGCACCTCGGCACGTATTTTCGGCGAACACCGCGATGGCACCTTTGCCGAAGAGATCACGGCTCCTGTAAGGTCGCTCGTCCACCTGTCGCCCCAGGCGGATATTCGTGCGGCGGCTGCACTCGGTGTCGCCTACCTGACCGCCTGGCGAATGGTGTTCGGCAAAACACCTGCCGGGCCCGGCCAGACGGTCCTTGTCCAGGGCGCCGGCGGAGGCGTCTCTTATGCCTCAACGCAACTGGCGCGCATGGCCGGGGCACATGTAATCGGCACCACCACCAGAGCCGCTAAATGCGCCCATTTCCAGTCGCTGGGCATCGACACCATCGACTATGCCATTGCCGACATCCCAAAGGCGGTACTGACGCTGACCGATGGCGAGGGCGCGGATCTCGTCATCGACAATGTAGGTGAAAAAACCTGGGGCGCTTCGTTGAGATCGTTGGCGCGCGGCGGCAGCCTCGTGACCTGCGGCGCCACGACCGGGGCGCATCCTTCGGCGGATATTCAACGTCTCTTCGTCCGGCAACTGTCCATTCACGGATCGACCATGGGCAGCCTGGAAGAGTTCCGCCGCCTTATCCGATCCTTCGAGAGCGGTGCCTTCGCCCCGCTCATCGACAGCGTCTATCCGCTGGCCAGGGTTCCCGAAGCCTTCGACCGGCTGGAACACCCGGACCGCTTGGGCAAGATCGTCATCGACATCGCGGGAGGGACGGAATGACCTTTCAGACCATCGTGACGGATATCGGGGACGGTATCGGCCTCATCACCCTGAACCGGCCGGAGGCGTTGAACGCCCTGAACGACCAACTTACGCGCGAACTGGCGCAAGCCGTCGACGATATGGAGGCCGATCCCGAGGTCGGTGCCATCGTGCTGACCGGATCGGACAGGGCCTTTGCAGCGGGGGCGGATATTAAGGAAATCAAGGACAAGACCTTTATCGACGTCTTTTCGGAACAGCTCATCACCGCCAACTGGGAACGTATTGCTTCGGCGCGGAAACCCACGATTGCCGCAGTATCGGGATACGCGGTGGGCGGCGGCTGCGAACTGGCGATGATGTGCGACATCATTGTTGCGGCCCAAAACGCCCGCTTTGCCCTGCCGGAAACCACCATCGGGGTCATTCCCGGCGCCGGGGGAACCCAGCGCCTGACCCGTGTGGTCGGCAAGGCGCTGGCAATGGACATGATCCTGACCGGTCGCACGTTGTCAGCCGAAGAGGCACGCGAAGCCGGTCTCGTGGCGCGCGTCGTGCCTGACGGATCCGTGCTGGATACCGCACGTGAGATGGCGGGCAGGATCGCCCGTTCATCCCAACCCATTGTCATGCTCGCCAAGGAAGCGGTCAACAAGGCCTACGAAACCCACCTTGCAGAGGG
>CAYGNB010000011.1:0-20851 GCA_964351135.1 uncultured Rhodobacterales bacterium
CGGTATGGATCCAGAACTGGTAGATCAGGTTCAGCCCGCCGCAGAACAGCACCATTGCCGGGTGAAACCCGAGCAGGATCAGCGGCGCACGGACAACCATCATGAAGGTGAACGTCCCGGTCCAGGTCTGCCGCAGCGCCGTGGTCAGGTTGTAATGCTGGGACGAATGGTGGTTCACGTGGCTGGCCCAGACCCAGCGGATGCGGTGGCCGAAACGGTGCACCCAGTAATAGCGCAGATCGTCCAGCACGAAACACAGCACCACGACCCAGACCGACGTTCCCAGATCGAACGGGGTGAGTCGCCACTGGAACATGAAGAACCCCCAGGCGATGAATCCCAGCAGGATCCCCGATGCCACGTTGCCCGCGCCCATGATCAGCGACGTCACCGCGTCGCGGGTTTCGTACCGTCCGCCGCGCCCCTTGATCGCGATCCACGACAGTTCGATCAGGATCGCCACGATGAAAAAGGGCACTGCCCATTGCACGACGTCCGGATAGGTCAGCATGTCGGTCATTGGCGGGCGACCCTTTCCAGCCAGTCGTGGCGTTCGGATCCGGCCAGGTCCAGGGTGACGGTGGGCGCGGTATAGTCGTGCAGGCGCAGCCGCAGGCCGCGGCCGGTGTCTTCGGCGGAACATCCGTCTAGCCGCCGCGCTACCGTGTCCGAACCGAAGGACCAGACCAGCCCCGGCCCGTCCGGCGTGGCCACCAGCGCGGCGTGGCCGTCCCGTGCCACGGTCACGTCGATTACGTGGTCGTCGGGAAACTGGCGCAGCCATCCGGCGCGCGCGGATGTCGCCGTCAGCACCACCCGCTCGGATCGCCCCGACAGGTGCAGCAACAGCGCGATCCCACCGATCCCGCCGATGACGAGCACCAGAAGAAGCGTGAGCGGCATATAGACCCCGTCCGTGGTTGCGCGGCCCGCATTGCACAGGCGACCTCCCCGTCCTGTCAAGGCGGGCGTCGCGTCAAGCGCGCTGCGCGCGTTAGCCTGCCTGTGCCTCGGGCGTCCGGTTCAGCACCTCGTGGGCCACCACCCGTTCGACGAAGGGCACCAGCCCCTCCGGTCCCGACGCGCGGTCTTTCAGATGAATGCACAGATCGGGCCGGCGGGCGGCGATCACGCCGATCAGCCGTCCGCGCGTGGCATCGTCCAGACCCGCGCCCATGATGACGCAGGCAATGCGCGGCTCGGTCTCGATCTGGCGCGAGACCTCGTCGGCGTCATGGGCGCCCAGCCATTCGATCGGCAGATGATCCAGTTGCCGCGCCACATCGCCGATCACATGCGGCAGCTTTCCGATCAGAAGCACAACGGGTTTCATCGCGTCCTCCCTTTCCTCGTCCCCAGTATAGCACGGCTGTAGCAGCGGCGCTCACTCGGCCCGGGTCGAGACAAAGAAATAGACCCATTCGCCTTTGAACCCGGAATCGCGCTCGCGGGCTTCGGCGACGCGGGCTCTCAGCCAGTCCAGATAGGGCGCCGCCGGCTCCTGCAGCGGTCGCAGCCCGTCGTAGAGCGGGCTGGACGCGGCAAAGGCCACGGCAATCTCCTGCCCGTAGGGCGGGCCGATGAACAGTTGCAACCCACCGTCCCCGCCGCCGACCTCCAGCGCCGCTTTCGCTGCCGTCCGTTCCAGCGGCGCGTGATCGTTGGGCACCAGATGCAGCACGTTGCCGCCCGCGTCGAAGTAATCGACATAGAGATAGGCGTCGTAGTCCGGTGCGGTCATGTCCAGCGTCAGCCGGTCGCCATCGACAAAGCCGAACACGCGGGCATGGGTATCGGCACCGATCAGCAGCGGGTTGGTGATCTGGTCGGTGGATTGCGGCAGGCCGGCATTGGCGATGCCGGTCAGCATCCCGCATTGCGGGCGCGGCAGGATCAGGATGTTGTCGGACACCGCGATATCGGCGCCCATCTGTGCCTTCAGCGCCGCCAGTACCGGCGCGCGCAGGTCGCCTTCGGGGACGTGGCCATTGACCTGCAAGGTGGCGCTGGCCGGATCGAACCCGACCTGCAGCCGCGAACAGGGCACCTGCGCCAGCAGCGCCGCGATCCCGTCGCGCATGGGGTCCGCCTGTGCCCCTATGTCGCCGGGGCGCATGAAGCTCTGGAACGCGGCGACGGACACTGGGTCCACGTCACCGTCACCGGCACCGGAAAAGGCCAGCGCGGCGGTCAGGCGCAACGGGTCCGGGGCAGAGGTTGCGGCCGGAGCGGCGGTCGGCGTGGTGGCGGGGACGCCCTGTGCTTGCGGGGTGGCAGGCGGCAGCGGCGCGGGGGCGTCGTGTGCTTCGGCAGCCTGTGGTGCATCGACCTGTGTGGGCGGTACCGCTGTGCCCGCGCCCGCCTCGGCGCGCAGCGCCACGGGTTGCGGTGTCGTGGAGGGAACCGGGGCTGCAGCGGTAATGGCCGCAGCGATCGGGCGCGGACGCGGCAGGGCTGCCGCAAGGGCCAGCGCCGGTTCGGCCGTGGCGGTTAGCGGCGTCGTGGCTGGGCGGTCCGGTGCGATGGATTGTGCCACAGGCAGATCAGGCGCCACGCGCTGGGCGCGGGCCGGTGCCGCCACGGTCAGAACGCCGGTTGGCGAAGCGGCTGCCACCCGCCCCGCAACCGCTTGCGCCTGGGCCAGCGTGTCGGTGGGAAGAGGCCGTGCCTGTGCCCGTGATCGGGGGATCGCACCGGCCGACAGCGCCGCGCCTTCGGCCTGGCGTTCCTCGGCCTGTTTCCCCTGCGCCGGGGCTTCGCGCGCCTGTTCGCGGTCGAGCTGGTAGCTCTCGACCTCGAATTCGCTTCTGCGCATGGGTTGTTCCTCGACCGGTTCCGGCCGGATCGCGGCCCAGAGCAACGCGGCCATGCCCAGATGTGCGGCGGCGGACCCGACCAGCCCGGCGGCCCAGAGTGTGGCCGCGCGGCTCATCCCGGTTCCGGCCGGGGGGTCACCACCAGCACCACGTCGCGTATGCCCGTTGCCTCGGCCAGACCCACCAGCGGCAGCACATGGCGCAGCTCGGCCTCGCGATGGGCGTTCACCCGCAGCCGCAGATCCGGGTTATCCGCCAGCATTGCGGTCAGCCGACCGCCCAGCCCGTCGCGTTCGATGCCGGCCCCATCCAGCGCCAGCGCCCCGTCGCGCGCCACCGACAAGGTTGCGCCGCCCGCCGGCATGTCTGTGCCACTCTGCGCCACGGGCGGGCTGACCTCGAACGGTGCGGTGGCGTCCATGCGCCCGATCAGCATGAAGAACACCAGCAGAAAGAACACCACGTCGATCAGCGCGATGATGGTCTCTGAATGGGCGGGACGAGCGGGGCGCTTCAGCTTCATGGCCGCGCCTCCAGCCGCACGACCCGCAGCCGTTGCGCGCCTGCCCGCGTGGCCGCGTCCATGACCGAGATCAGCGCCTGTGTGGTCGCCGCGCCCGAGGGCAGGACGATCACCTGCGCCAGCGGATCGTTCGCCAGCCGGTCGCGCAGCAGCGCGGTCAGCGCCGGACCGGGCAGGGCCGCACCGCCCACCACCGGTATCCCGTCGCCGCCCAGACGGATCATCACCGTGTTGCCGGGGGCCTCGCCGGGGCTGGCGGCGGCGGGGGTGTCGCTGCGCCGGGCTGCCGGGATCATGTCGAGATCGAGATAGGTCGACGTGACCATGAAGAACACCAGCAGGATCAACATCACGTCGATCATCGGCACCAGCGAAATCAGCGGCCCCGCGCGGGCCGGGCGTTTCAGTGTCATCCCGCTGGTCTGGGTCATGGGCCTCGCCGCCTCAGACCGGCGGGTTCTGGTCGATCAGCAGCAGCCGTCCGACGCTGTTTTCGATCATCTGTGCCGCGCTTTCGACCCGCGCCGAGAGCAGCCCCGCCGCCACCGCGGCCGGGATCGCCACCAGCAGACCCGCGGCGGTGGTCAGCAGCGCCTGCCAGATCCCGCCGGCCAGCACCGAGGCATTGGCCGCACCTTCGGCCAGTTCCAGTTCCTGGAACGACTGGATCATCCCCAGCACCGTGCCCAGCAGGCCCAGCAGCGGCGATACCATCGCGATCAGCTCCAGCAGCCGGATCAGCCGGTTCATCTGCGCGACCTCGTCGTTGCCGCGCCGCTGAAGCTCGGCCTCCAGCGCCGGCCCCTTGAACCCGGCGGCCAGCGCCTGCATCGCATAGGCGGTGACCCGGTCGGCGGGCGACTTTCCGGCCTCGACCGCCTTGCGCGCGCCGTGTTTGTCGCCGGATTGCCACAATCCGAACGCGTTTTCCCGCATCGCGGCGCCCGAACGGCAATGCCAGAGCGCGAGGCATTTCACCACGATCACCGCCAGCGACAGCAGCGACATCGCTGCCAGCACCGCGATGATCGGCCCGCCGGCGCCCAGCGTGTTCCACCACGCGGACATGGCTATTTGACCAGCGGCGCGGCGGCGCGGCTCGACAGGTCGATGATCGGGAAACAGTCGGTTTCCTCGGCGTTCTGCGGCTTGCAGGAGGTGATTTCGTGCAGCAACACCTCGGAGATGTTGGTGCAGGTGATCTGCGGGATCTCGAACAGTTTCAGCGTGGTGCGCGCCACCGGCAGCGGCGCCGCGTCGATCGACAGCAGCCGGTCGATCACCCCCTGGCCGTCCAGAATGGCCAGCGACATCTCGAAACCCTCGAAACTGTTGCCGGTGTCGTTGCGGAACAAAAAGAACGCGCGGCAGCCGCCGTCGTCGGTCTCCTCGAACTTGTTCAGCTCGACCGCCAGCCGGCCGGTTTCGGCATGAGCCGCCATCCCGCAGAGACCGGCGAACAGCGCCGCTGCGAGGGGTTTGATGAATTTCATGATGTCCTCCTGTTGGGGGCGCCGGGGCGCCGGCGGTGATCGCGACCGCCCGGCCCGGTTCCGGGAACCCCGGCACATGCGGGGGAAAATTCATTGACTTTGAGAAAACGATAAGGCTGAAATTGGGTCAAGGCACTGTATTTGTTTGATTGCGTTTGAAGAGAACGGGGCGCCTGACCACAATATGTTGTGGCCCGCATATGTGAGTGCGCTACCGTTTGTCTCGGAGGAGACTTGATGGACCTTGAGGGGTTCCTGCAACCCAAGGATGAGGGCTCGCCCAGCGGCGAAAACCTCGAGTATGATCCGGTGTTCATGGAGCTGGAGCTTGCAGCTCAGCCCAAGGAAGGCACCGAGATGGGAAGTGCGGTAACCGAGGCTGAACCGCCCGATTACCGCGAGATGTCGAAAAAGGCGCAGGAGGTGCTGGAACGCAGCCACGACCTGCGTGCGGCGGTCTATCTGGCGGATGCCGCGCTGAACATGGAAGGAATGGCGGGTTTCGCCGAAGTCACCTCATACATCCGGGGGTGTCTCGAACAGTATTGGGATAGCTGCCACCCGGAACTCGACGAGGATGACGACGACGATCCGACCATGCGGATCAATACCATCCAGGGTCTGTGCGGCCAGCCCGACGGGCTGGGCGGGCCGTCGCCTGTGTTCCGGTCGTTGCGCCGGGCGGCGCTGACCAACAGTCGCGGGCTGGGTATCTTCTCGATGCGCGACATCGACCTGGCCACCGGGCAGATCCCGGTGCCCGAGGGCGCGGACGCGCCCGACATGACCACCATAACCGGTGCATTTCGCGATACCGATGGCGACTGGCTGGCCGAGACGCTGGCGGCGGCGCGGCAGGCGAACGAGGACGTGCGCGCGATTTCGGCTGTGTTCGACGAACAGACGCCGGGCCAGGGCCCGGAACTCGATCCGCTGATCAAGCTGTTGTACCGGATCAACCAGACCCTGGGAGAGTACGCCGGAGGGGCCGAGCCTGTAGCTGACGGTGAGGCACCGCCGGATGCGGCTGTTTCCACACCGGCGGCGGCGAACGCTGCTGCCCCGGCGGGCGGTGGTGGTGGCGCGGTCGGCGCGATCAATTCGCCGGCGGACGTGTCCAACGCGCTGGACAAGATCGTCGACTATTACCGCCGCGCCGAACCGTCGAGCCCGGTGCCGGTGTTGCTCGAACGGGCCAAGCGGCTGGTAAACGCCGATTTCCTGACCATCGTGAAGGATATGGCCCCCGAAGGGTTGGATAACGTCAACCTTATCGGCGGTATCGTTGAAGAAGAAGAATACTGACAATCCGGCCCGTTCCATGAGGGGACGGCGGGGCCGGAAACATGAACCAGCAAGGAGACTTTCATGGCTGACAGTTCACAGAAATTCATCGCCAGGAACCGCGCTCCGCGGGTCCAGATCGAATATGACGTCGAACTCTACGGTGCCGAGAAAAAGGTGCAGCTGCCGTTCGTGATGGGCGTGATGAGCGACCTCGCCGGCAAGTCCGAAGTGGAACAGCCCGCGGTGGCCGACCGCAAGTTCCTGGAAATCGACGTGGACAATTTCGACGAGCGGATGAAATCCATGGCGCCTCGGGCCGCGTTCACGGTGCCCAACACGCTGACCGGCGAAGGCAACCTGGCCGTCGACATCACGTTCGAGAGCATGGACGATTTCAGCCCCGCCGCGATTGCCCGCAAGGTCGAACCGCTGCGTGAGCTGCTGGATGCGCGCAGCCAGCTGTCGAACCTGATGACCTACATGGACGGCAAGACCGGCGCCGAGGAACTGATCGGCAAGATCATCCAGGACCCGGCGCTGCTCAAGACGCTGGCGGCGCAGGCGGCACCCAAGGCCGACGACAGCGCAGAAGAACAGGAGTAACCGATGGCCGAAGAACAAGCCCAGGTAGAAGCCGGCGCCGAACAGACTGCGTTCGGGTCCAGCGAATTCGAGGCGCTGCTGCAAAAGGAGTTCCGCCCCAAATCCGATCAGGCCAAGACCGCCGTCGAAAGCGCGGTCAAGACGCTGGCCGAGCAGGCGCTGGCCCGCACCGACCTGATTTCCGACGACGCGCTGCGGTCGATCGAAAGCATCGTCGCCGAAATCGACAAGAAGCTGACCGAGCAGGTGAACCAGATCCTGCACAACCCCGAGTTCCAGCAGCTCGAAAGCGCGTGGCGCGGGCTGCACTATCTCGTCAACAACACCGAAACCGACGAGATGCTGAAGATCCGGGTCATGAACATATCCAAGAAGGATATGCACAAGACCC
The DNA here is from genome assembly GCA_964351135.1 of uncultured Rhodobacterales bacterium. GTDB lineage: Bacteria > Pseudomonadota > Alphaproteobacteria > Rhodobacterales > Rhodobacteraceae > Pukyongiella. Next base: position 7,114 of record CAYGNB010000011.1, read on the forward strand.
TGCGCAAGTTCAAAGGCACCGCCTGGGACCAGTCGCCGATCTTCAAGAAGCTCTACACCGAGGAATTCAGCCAGTTGGGCGGCGAACCCTACGGGTCGCTGGTGGCCGATTACCATTTCGACCATTCGCCCCCGGATGTCGAACTGCTGGGCGAGATGTCCAAGATCGCCGCAGCCGCCCATGCGCCGCTGATCACCGGCGCCAAACCCGAGCTGTTCCAGATGGACAGCTGGTCGGAACTGTCGAACCCGCGTGACCTGACCAAGATCTTCCAGACCCCGGAATACGCCGCCTGGCGCAGCCTGCGGGAATCGGAGGATTCGAAATACGTGGGTCTCGCGATGCCGCGATTCCTGGGCCGGCTGCCCTATGGGTCCAAGACCGACCCGGTCGAGGAATTCGCCTTCGAGGAAGATACCGAGGGTGCGGACAGCAACAAGTACGCATGGGTGAACGCCGCCTATGGCATGGCCACCAACATCACCCGGTCGTTCAAGGAATTCGGCTGGTGTTCGCGCATCCGCGGGGTGGAATCGGGTGGTTCGCTCGAAGGTTTGCCGTCGCATACCTTCCCCACGACCGATGGCGGCGTGGATCAGAAATGCCCGACCGAAATCGCGATCGACGACCGGCGCGAGGCGGAACTGGCCAAGAACGGCATGATGCCGCTGATTCACCGCAAGAACACCGATGTGGCAACGTTCATCGGGGCGCAGTCGCTGCACAAGCCGGCGGAATATGACGATCCCGACGCCACCGCCAACGCCAACCTGGCGGCCCGTCTGCCCTATCTCTTCGCGACCTGCCGGTTCGCGCACTACCTGAAATGCATGGTGCGCGACAAGGTGGGCTCGTTCAAGAGCCGGAACGACATGGAGAAATGGCTGCAGGACTGGATCGACAATTACGTGGATTTCAACGCCGATGTTTCCTCGGAACGGGAAAAGTCGCGCAAACCGCTCGCCGCGGCGGAAGTCGTCGTTGAAGAAGTGGAGGGTAACCCCGGCTATTATTCGTCGAAATTCTATCTTCGCCCCCACTACCAGCTCGAAGGGCTCTCGGTGTCCTTGCGGCTGGTGTCGAAGCTGCCTTCGGAGAAAGGCGGGGGATAATTCTGGCCCCCGACGGAAGGTTTTGTCTGAAAAGGCGCGTAGCGCCGGTTAGAGAAAGGAAAAAACATGGAAAACACATATGTTTTCATCAAAGGTATCGACGGTGAATCGCTTGAGGTCGGCCATCCCAAATGGATTCCGGTCAAGACGATCACCTGGGACGTGAAACGCACGCTGGACATGACCGACCTGGGCACCGCCCAGCGTGGGTACGCCAACACGGCCTTCAACCAGATCAAGATGACCTCGGAACTCAGCCTGCATTCGACCAAGCTGATGCTGTCGGTGGCCGACGGCACGCCGCACAAGGAAATCAAGATCGAGATGTGCCGGGCCGGTGACAGCAAGGGCAAGGGCATGGAGCCCTACCTGATCTTCAAGCTCTCCGATTCGGTGATCGACGAATACGAAGTTTCGGGCGGCGAAGAGCAGATCCCGGAGGAAACCTGGTCCATCGCCTATCGTCACATTTCGATCGAATACCTGAAGGCCGATCCCAAGACCGGCGCGCTGTCCAAGGGCGGCACCTTCGACTGGGATGTGATGACCGGTCAGCAGGGCAGCGCCTGATCGACCGCTTTGACCACCGGACCCGGGCCTGCCGGCCCGGGTTCTTTCTGCACTTCATTTGACAAACTTGCTGCAAGAGGCCGGCCACATGGTTTCCCTTGGACCCGAAGATCACCTGAAATCCGGCGATCTCGACGCCACGCTGGCGGCGCTGCAGGACAAGGTGCGGGCCAATCCCTCGGATGCCAAGCTGCGGATCTTCCTGTTCCAGCTTTTGTGTGTGCTGGGCGACTGGAAACGCGCGATCACCCAGCTGAAACTCGCCGCCGAGATGGACGAGGCGGCCACGATGATGGCCAAGACCTATCGCGAGGCGATCATCTGCGAAGTCTACCGCGAAAAGGTGTTCGCCGGCGAGAAAGAGCCGATGATCTTTGGCGAGCCGCAGGAATGGCTGGCGTTGCTGATCGAGGCACAGAAAGTTCTGGCCGGCGGCAACGCGCAGGGCGCGGCCGACCTGCGCGCCCGCGCGTTCGACGCGGCCCCGGCCACGCCGGGCATGATCAACGGCGAACCGTTCGACTGGATCGCCGATGCCGACATGCGTCTCGGTCCGGTGCTCGAGGCGGTGATCAACGGGCGCTATTTCTGGCTGCCCTTCAGCGCCATATCGGCGCTGGAATGCGAGGCGCCCAGCGACCTGCGCGATGCGGTGTGGACCGCGGGAATGCTGACGCTGGCCAATGGCGGCGAGGTGGCCGCGCTGATCCCGACCCGCTATGCCGGAACCGCTGCCACGGGCGATCACGCCGCGATGCTGGCCCGCGCCACCACCTGGACCGATGCCGGCGCCGACACGTTCACGGGCTGTGGCCAGCGGTTGCTGGCCACCGACAAGTCCGACGTGGCGCTGATGGATGTGCGCAGCCTGACCATTACCGGCGCAACCGCAGGGCAGGGCGATGGCTGACAAGACCATTGCCGAACGTCTGCAGCCGTCGCTTCTGGACCGGCTGACGGATGATGCGCCCGGCAACCAGAAAGAAACCCGCGACTCCCGCGTGATCGACCTGTCGCGTCTGCGTGACATCATCCAGCGCGACCTGTCCTGGCTGCTGAACACGTCGAACATCGACAACATGATCGACGCCAAGGCGCTGCCCAATGTGGCGAAATCGGTGCTGAACTACGGTCTGACCGAGGTGTCGGGAGAGTTCTCGACCCGCGAGCGCGCCGAGGCGATCCGCCGTTCGATCCAGCGTGCGATCATGTTGTACGAACCGCGGATCATGCGCGGCACGGTCGAGGTGACGCTGAGCGCGGATGACAGCAACGATATGACCGTGGCGCTGGAAATCCGCGCCGACATGTGGGCACAGCCTATGCCGCTCGAGCTTTACCTGCGTTCGAAGGTGGATGTGACCACCGGCGAGGTGCAGGTGGAAAGGAGCTATTAGCGCCATGGATACGCGGCTCATGAAGCATTACGAAAGCGAGCTGCTGTTCCTGCGCGACATGGGGGCAGAGTTTGCCGCCGCCTATCCCAAGGTTGCGTCGCGGCTGGGGATGGAGGGGGTCGAGGTGCTCGACCCCTATGTGGAACGGCTGCTCGAGGGCGTGGCATTCCTGTCGGCCCGCGTGCAGCTCGAACTGGAGCTGCAATACCCCAGTTTCACCTCGAACCTGCTGGAAATCGTCTATCCGCATTACCTGGCGCCGACACCGTCGATGATGATCGCGGCCTTTGAACCGGACGCGGCCAATTCGGCGGTAAAGTCGGGCTATGTGCTGCCGCGTCAGTCCGTGGTGCGCAGCCGGCTTATGGAGGGCGAACAGACACCCTGCGAGTTCCGGACCGCCGCAGATCTGACGCTCTGGGCGGTCGAAATTGAGCAGGCAGAATATATCGACGGGCGCGGCGAACTGGTGGCCGCCGGCGTCGCCGGGGCCGAGGGCGCGCGGGCGGGTGTCCGGTTGCGGTTGCGGCGCAAGGATGGCGGACCGATCCGCGATCTGCCGATGGATCGGCTGACCCTGTTCCTGGGCGGGGCGGCGGGAAACAGCTGGGCGCTGCTCGAACTGCTCTGCACCCAGGGGGTTGGCATCTGCGGGCGCTCGACCGACCGGCGCGCCGACTGGGTCGAGCGGCTGGATGGCTGGGGGATCGAACACAAGGGGTTCGAGAAGGACGAGGCGCTTTTGCCGCCCTCGCGTCGGGTGTTCGACGGTTACCGGCTGTTGCAGGAATATTTCGCGATGCCCGAACGGTTTCTGTTCGTGGAATTGCAGGGGCTGAAACAGGCGTTGAAACGGGCGACGGGGCCGGATGTGGATCTCTATATCCTGCTGGGCGAGGGGCGGCGCGACATCGCGTCGATGGTCGTGCCGGATGCCTTCACGCTCAATGCCGTGCCGGCGGTAAACCTGTTCCCGAAACGCTGCGACCGCGTGCATGTCACCGTTCGCGACACCGAACAGCATGTCTTGCCCAGCCGCACGGCGGCGCTGGACTATGAGATCTACCGTATCGAGCGTGTCACCGGCATCACCGGCGGCGGTGGCGACGATGTGGAGTTTCGCCCGTTCTATTCCACCACCGATTTCACGGCGGCCGGAGAGATTCACCCCGCCTATTACACCCTGCGGCGCCGGATGCGGCAGCGGTCGGAAAAGGAACGCCTGCGCGGGGTGCGCACGTCCTATCTCGGCTCCGAGGTGTTCCTGACGCTCGTGGATCGAACCCAGGCGCCCTATTCGGCGGCGCTGGATCAGCTGGCGGTTTCGGCGCTTTGTACCAATCGCGACTTGCCGCTGCTGCTGGCCACGGGCAATGAAAACGTGTTCCAGCTGCCCGAGGGCGGCCCGGTCAAGAAAATCCGCCTGCCGGTCACGCCGACCCGCCCGCACCCGACATTGGCGCAGGGCGATACCGCCTGGCGGCTGATAAGCCATCTCAGCCTGAATTACCTGTCGATAGCCGATGGCGGCAATGGCGATGCCGCCGAGGCGCTGCGTGAACTGGTCGGGCTCTATGCGCCGATCGGCAACCGGGTGACGGAAAAGCAGCTCGAAGGGCTGGTTTCGGTCAGTTCGCGCCCCATCGTGCGCCGGATGAGCGACGAGGTGCTGTCAACGGCGTTGCGCGGCACCGAGATCACCATCGGGTTCGACGACAGTTTCTTTGAAGGCAGCAGCGTTTACGTGTTGGGCTCGGTGCTGGAACGGTTTTTCCGGCGCTATGCCACGCTCAACAGTTTTACCGAAACCGTCCTGACGACGCAGACACGGGGGGAGATCGCCAGATGGCGGCCGGAACGGGGCCTGGGTCGGATGATCTGAGGTCCGAGCATTTGAGTCTTCTCGAACGGCTCGAACGGGAACCTGAGAAACATCATGTTTTTCAGGCGCTGCGGATATTGGAAGCCACGCATCCCGAAACGCCGAGGCTGGGGGAAAGCCGCCGCCCGCGCCAGGACCCGGTGCGGTTGGGGCAGGAGGCGGAAACTGCCTTTCCGCCGTCGACCGTTGCCGCCTTCCGCCCCGGCGAGGGGGGCGGACCGGCGCGGCTGACCAACCGGTTTTTCGGATTGTTCGGCCCGAACGGGCCGCTGCCCCTGCACCTGACCGCATATGCCCGCGACCGGCAGCGCAATCACCGCGACCCGACCTTTCTGGCGTTCGCCAACATGTTCACCCACCGGATGATGAGCCTGCTCTACCGGGCCTGGGCGTCCGGTCAGCCCGCTGTCAGCCATGACCGGGGCGAAGACCCGGTCGCGGACAAGGTGGCCGCGCTGGCCGGGTTCCACGGCAGCGGGCTGAAGAACCGCGATGCGATGCCCGATCTCGCGCGGCTGCATTTCGCTGGGCTGCTGGCGTCGGGGCCACGGCACGCCGAAGGGCTGGTGTCGATCCTGTCGGCGTTCTTCGACGTTCCGGTGCGGGTCCAGCAATTCGTTGGCTGCTGGCTGGATCTGGAACCCGATGACCGCTGGCAATTGGGCGCGCGCACCGGGTTGGGGCGGTCCACCAGCCTCGGTCAGCGGGTCTGGAGCCGCGCGGCCAAGTTCCGTATCCGCATCGGCCCGCTGAGCCTGCGCGACTACGAACGGCTGTTGCCGGGCAGCGGTGCGCTGGAACGGCTGCGTGCGATTGTGCGCACCTATGCAGGCGACGAACTCGATTGGGACGTGAACCTGATCCTCGCCGGAGACGAGGTTCCGCGCGCCCGGCTCGACGGGACCACGCGGCTGGGCCACACCGGCTGGATCGGCGGGCGGCTTGGCGGAGACGACGAACGCCCCGATGCAGAAGACCTGTTCCTGCATCCGGGCCTGAACGGGACAGCGGCGCAGCCGTGACCGGCACGCGCAGAGGGAAGGAAAGGATAGAGACATGACCGAGATCAGCCGGGTGGCGTTGTTCGGCAAGCTCAACAAGCTTGGATATCAGGCGGTGGAGGGCGCGACCGTCTTTTGCAAGATGCGCGGCAATCCTTATGTCGAGGTGGTGCATTGGCTGCACCAGATCCTGAACGGACAGGACAGCGACCTGCACCGGATCATCCAGCATTACGATCTCGACCCCGGCAAGATCGCGGCGGAAATGACGCGGGCGCTGGATGCGCTGCCGCGCGGCGCCTCGACCATTTCGGATCTGTCGGATCATCTGATGGACGCGATGGAGCGCGGCTGGGTCTGGGGGTCGCTTCTGTTCAGTGACAGCAAGGTGCGGACCGGCTATCTGCTGTTGGGGATGCTGAAAACTCCGGCGCTGCGCAACATCCTGAAATCCATGTCGCCCGAACTGGGCAAGATCGGCCCCGACGATCTGGCCGATCATTTCGGCGAAGCCACGGACGGGTCTCCCGAGGAAACGCTTGGCGCGCAGGACGGAACCACCGTTGGCGGCGGGGCCGAACCGGGCGAGGCGTCGGGCGCGATGGCGCCGGGCGCGATGGGCAAGGGCGAGGCGCTGGAACAGTTCTGCACCGACCTCACGGCGCAGGCCCGGGCCGGTGAAATCGATCCCATCGTGGGCCGCGACGAAGAGATCCGCCAGATCGTCGATGTGCTGATGCGGCGGCGGCAGAACAATCCGATCCTTACCGGCGAGGCCGGGGTGGGCAAGACGGCGGTTGTCGAGGGGTTTGCCCTGCGCATCGCGCGCGGCGACGTGCCGCCCGCGCTGAAGGATGTGCGCCTGCTGGTGCTGGATGTGGGCCTGTTGCAGGCGGGCGCCTCGATGAAGGGCGAGTTTGAAAACCGTCTGCGGCAGGTGATCGACGAGGTCCAGGCCAGCCCCACGCCGATCGTGATGTTCGTCGACGAAACCCACACACTGGTCGGGGCCGGCGGTGCGGCGGGCACGGGCGATGCCGCCAACCTGCTGAAACCGGCGCTGGCGCGCGGCACCTTGCGGACCATCGGTGCGACGACCTGGGCGGAATACAAGAAATACATCGAAAAGGATCCTGCGCTGACCCGCCGGTTCCAGGTCGTACATGTCGAGGAACCCGATATTCCCAAGGCGGTGCTGATGATGCGCGGCATCGCTTCGATGCTGGAAAACCACCACAAGGTACAGGTGCTGGACGAAGGCATCGAGGCCGCGGTCACGCTGTCCGCCCGCTATATCCCGGCGCGGCAGCTTCCCGACAAATCCGTGAGCCTGCTGGACACCGCCTGCGCCCGCGTCGCGGTCAGCCAGCACGCGGTGCCGGCCGAGGTGGACGACAGCCGCCGCCGGATCGAGGCGCTGACCACCGAGCTCGAGATCATCGACCGGGACGAAACCGCCGGTTACGACGTGGCCGATCGCCGCGTGGCCGTGACCGCCGCGAAAGAGGCCGAGGAAACCCGGCTTGAGGGGCTGACCGAACGCTGGGACCGGGAAAAGGCGGTTGTCGAGGGTATTCTGGATCTGCGCGCAAAACTGCGCGAAGGCGGCACGCCAGTCGAGGCCGAACCGGGCAGCGAAGAAGCCGAGGCCAGCCCGCTATCCGACGAAGAACGTGGCAAGCTGCTGGACGAGTTGCGGGCAAAGAACGCCGAGCTGGCCGAGGTTCAGGGCGACAGCCCGCTGATCCTGCCCATCGTCGATCATCAGGCGGTGGCCAGCGTGGTGGGCGACTGGACCGGCATTCCGGTGGGTCGCATGGTCAAGGACGAGATCGAAACGATCCTGAACCTCGAAGAGCGTCTGGCGCAGCGGGTGATCGGGCAGGATCATGCGATGAAGATGATCGCCAAGCGGGTGCAGACCTCGCGCGCGGGTCTGGACAACCCGAACAAGCCGATCGGGGTATTCCTGCTGGCGGGCACATCGGGCGTGGGCAAGACCGAAACCGCGCTGGCGCTGGCCGAGGTGCTGTACGGCGGCGAACAGAACGTCATCACCATCAACATGAGCGAATACCAGGAGGCGCATACTGTCAGCAGCCTGAAAGGCGCGCCGCCGGGTTACGTCGGCTATGGCGAAGGCGGCGTGTTGACCGAGGCCGTGCGGCGCAAACCCTATTCGGTGGTGCTGCTCGACGAGGTGGAAAAGGCCCACCCGGACGTGCACGAGATCTTCTTTCAGGTCTTCGACAAGGGCGTGATGGAGGATGGCGAAGGCCGGCTGATCGACTTCAAGAACACGCTGATCCTGCTGACCTCGAATGTCGGGACCGAGATGATCATGGATCTCTGCGCCGATCCCGACCTGATGCCGGACCCCGAAGGCATCGCCAAGGCGCTGCGCGATCCGCTGCTCAAGGTGTTCCCGCCGGCGCTGCTGGGGCGGCTGGTGACGATCCCCTATTATCCGCTCAGCCCGCATATGATCGCCGAGATCACCAAACTGCAGCTGGGTAGGATCAAGAAACGTGTGACCGAGGCGCATGGCGTTCCGTTCGAATACACCGATGCGGTGGTCGACGAGATCGTCAACCGCTGTCAGGAGCTCGAAAGCGGCGGGCGGATGATCGACGCCATCGTGACCAATACCATGCTGCCCGACATCTCGGCCGAATTCCTGCGCCGGATGATGGAGGGCCAGGAGGTCAGCAAGGTTGTGATCGACGTTACAGACGGGGAATTCACATACGGGTTTGACTGATCCCGCACCGGGCGACCGGCCCGGACGGATCGATCGAACCCTGTGGCGGAGGCAAAGATGGAGATGAGCAATCAGACCGGGACCCTGACGATGCGCGCCCGCGCCCGCGAATTCATCGAGCGGCCGAAGGTGACCAACGCCATTCTGGCGGTGATCATCTTCAACGCGGTCACCCTGGGCCTGTCCACGTCGCAGTCGGTGCAGGAAAGCGTCGGCGGGCTGCTGAGCGTGATCGACAGGGTGGTGCTTACCATCTTTGTGGTCGAGTTGCTGATCAAGTTCTACGCCTATGGCCTGCGGTTCTTCAGCAGCGCCTGGAACATCTTCGATCTGGCGGTGGTCAGCGTGGGGTTGCTGCCCGACAAATCGGGCCTGTCGGCGCTGCGGGGGTTGCGGGTGATCCGGTCGCTGCGGTTGCTGTCGGTGATCCCGCAGATGCGGGCTGTGGTGCAGGCGCTGCTGGATGCGCTGCCGGGCATGGGCGCGGTGATCATCATGATCTCGATCATCTTCTACGTGTTCGGGGTGATGGCCACGCTGATGTATGGTGCTGCCTTCGACGAATGGTTCGGCACGCTGGGCCGGTCGCTTTACTCGCTGTTCCAGATCATGACGCTGGAAAGCTGGTCGATGGGTATCGTGCGCCCGGTGATGGCCGAGTTTCCGACCGCCTGGGCGTTCTTTGTGCCCTTCATCGTGATCACGGCCTTTTCGGTGCTCAACCTGTTCATCGGTCTGCTGGTCAACACCATGCAATCGGCGGTGGAGGCCGAGGCCGAGGCCGAGTTCGAACAGCTGCGCGAACTGGTGAAATCGGAAACCGACGTGGTGGATGAACATGTGATGGAGTTGCACAGCGAAATTCGTGCGCTCCGGGCCGAGGTTGCGGCGCTGAAGGATGGGGGTGGATGAGCGAGTCGCAGAAATTCATCGCGCGCAATCGTGCGCCACGGGTCCAGATCGAATACGATGTCGAACTGTACGGCGCGCAGAAAAAGGTGCAGCTGCCGTTCGTGATGGGCGTGCTGTCGGACCTGTCCGGCAAGTCGAAACAGGAGCCGCCGGCGGTCGAGGATCGCAAGTTCGTCGAGATCGACGTGGACAATTTCGACGAGCGGATGAAGGCAATGGCCCCGCGCGCCGCCTTCTCGGTGCCCAATACGCTGACGGGCGAGGGCAACCTGGCAGTGGATCTGACCTTTGAGAAGATGGCGGATTTCTCGCCCGGTGCGATCGCGGCCAAGGTAGATGCGCTGCGTCCCTTGCTCGAGGCGCGCACGCAACTGACCAATCTGATGGCCTATATGGATGGCAAGACCGGGGCCGAAACGCTGATCGAAACCATCCTGAACGATCCCGGCCTGCTCTCCGCGTTGGGCGGGACCGGCGGCGATGGTGCGGACATGTCCGCCGCGCTGGAAACCCTGCGCGATGCGCTGCCAGACGCACCTGACACCACGGACGACACTGCAGGGGTTCTCGATGCGCTGAAGGCACAGGCCCCGATGGGCGATGCCCCGGCAGACCGCACCGGCGATGTCCTTGCCGATCTCGCCGCATCGGCGCCCGATGACGCAGAGCCGGATGACAGCACCGGTGAGGTTCTCGCCGGGATCGCTGCTGCGCCGACAGTCGAGACACCGGCGGATGCAACGACTGATACGCTCGACGCGTTGCGCGATGCGGCGCCCGGGGATGCTCCTGCCGAGGATACCGCCAGTGCCGCGCTGGATGATGCCTTGCGCGACGCCGCACCCGCGCCAGAGGAGACCGGACAGCACGACGCTGACAGCGCGCTGGACGATCTGCGCAACCTGACCCCGTCGGATACGGATGCGCCGGGGGATGACACCGGAGAGGCGCTGGCGTCGCTGGCTGCGCAGGCACCCGATGAAACTCCCGAGGGTGATGACGGGGCCGAGGTGCTCGATAATCTGCGGCGGGCCGAGCCCGCGGCCGAAGACGTCCCCGCGAAGAAGAGTGACAAGGTGCTGTCCAGTCTCGGTGATCTCGCGCCGCCCGATGCCGCCAGCGATGCGGTCGGCGATGGCGTGACCGATGCACTTGGCAGCCTGGCCGCCGTCGCGCCGGACGACAGCGAGACACAGGCAGATGACGTGGGCGAGGATCTGGACAACATTCTTGGGGGCATCGAGGCGGCGGGGACCGAGCCTGCCGAAAACGATCCGACAGATGATGTACTTGCCGGCCTTGAAAACACCGTGCCCGAGGACACCGAGGCAGAGGATCTGGATAACATCCTCGGCAGCCTTGAGACGGCGGCACCTGAACCGGCGGAGGACGATACGACCGACGATGCCCTCGCAACGCTCGAAAGTGCCGAACCCGAAGTGGAGCCGGATGACGATCTCGACGACGTGCTTGGCAGTCTCGAGGCAGCAGAACCGGCACCCGTCGAGGATGATACAACGGACGACGTTCTTGCAGATCTGGAAGCCCCCGCAGCCGAAACACCCGAGGCGGATGATCTGGACGATATTCTCGCCGATCTGGACGTAGCCGAGCCGGAACCCGCCGGTGGCGATGCGACAGACGAGGTGCTCGCCGGCCTTGAAGACACCGCGCCCGAGGACCCGGAGGCGGACGATCTGGATGATATCCTCGGCAGTCTTGAGGCGGCGGAGCCCGGGACGACCGATGATGGCGATACCGACGATAGTCTTGCAAGTCTTGGAAATGCCGAGGTCGAGGCACCAGATGTCGGGGATCTCGACGATATCTTGGCCGATCTCGACGCAGCAGGGCTGGAGCCCGCCGAAGCGGATGTAGCTGACGATATGCTCGCAACGTCCGGAGATGCCGCGCCAGAGGATACTGAGGCCGAAGATTTGGACGACATCCTGGCCGATCTGGACGCAGCGGAGCCGGCATCAGCTGGGGAGGATGCGACAGAGGAGGTGCTTGCCAGCCTTGAGGACGCCGTGACGGCGGAGCCTGAGACCGAGGATCTGGACGATATTCTCGCCGATCTCGAGGTCGCGGAGCCGGAACCTGCCGAAGACGAAGCGACCGATGACGTGTTTGCGGGTCTCGACGAAGATGCCACGCCCGAAGAGCCTGCGTCGGATGATCTCGACGATATCCTTGGCGATTTGGGGGGTGTGGACCCCGAGCCCGAAACCGGTGGGGATGATCTTGACGATCTGCTCGCCGAACTGGGTGGCGGCGACGATGCCGAACCTGAGCCGGGGGACGATCTGGACGACCTTATGGCTGAGTTGGAGGGCGATGCGGCCCCGTCAATCGACGATGCGGACGAGATGCCCCAGGTCGGAGACGAGCAGCCGGACGATCCGGCGACCACAGAGGACGCACCGGAACGTGGTACCGTCCGTCCGGCGGACCCGCAGTTTGCCTTTGGCACGATCAGCGCCGACCGGCCCGACGCGCAGAAGCTGGACCGCAAGCGGTTCCGCATGGCGATTTTCGGCGATTTTACCGGTCGGGCGGCCCGTGGCGAAATGGGCACCGGTGACGATCTCGCGGCCCGGCGGCCGATCCCGCTCGACCCCGATACTGCCGAGGAGGTGATCGAAAGCTTTGCCACCGAGCTGGTGCTGCCGATCGGACGGGATGGGGCGGGTGTAACCGTGAAACTCGGCGGGCTGGACGATCTGCATCCTGACGAGATCTACGAGAACGTCGGGCTGTTTTCGGAACTGGCCGGGCTGAAACAGCAATTGTCGAGCGGCGCTACTGCCGAGCACGCCGCCGCGACATTGCGCGACTGGGGCGAGAAACACGGCCAGCCGGTCGCGCCGCCGAAATCGCGGTCTGCCGGCAACGCCGTGCCCGCCGATCTGCGGCTGAGCGAGTTTCAGAAGCTGATCGGCGATACCTCGGGGCAACTGGCACAGCCCGGCCCGCTCGACGATTTGATGGCAAAGATCGTCGGCCCGCATATCCGCGCAATTCCGGACGCCGATGCGCAAGCGATGCAGAAGGCCGTGGACGAAGCGCTGTCCTCGGCGATGCGGTTGCTGCTGCACCACCCCGAGTTCCAGTCGGTCGAGGCGCAATGGCGGTCGATCGACCTGATCGCCCGGTCGATTGAGGCCGACGATACGCTGGACGTGGTGCTCTACGATGTCTCGGCGGCCGAAATCGCCGCCGATCTGGCCGCGGCGGACGACCTGTCGCAATCCGGGCTGGTGCAACTGCTGACCGGTGAGCCGCTGGACGAGGAAAACGGGCGCGGTGGCTATTCCGCCCTGATGGGGCTTTATACCTTCGAAGAGACACCGCCCCATGCCGAGCTTCTGGGCCGGATCGCGCGGGTGGCCGCCCATGTCGATGCGCCGTTCTTTGCCGCCGTGACGCCCGCGTTTCTCGATACGGCCAAGGAGGACCGCCATCCGCTGGTGGCCAAGGCCTGGGACACGCTGCGGGCGATGCCGGAATCCGGCCATCTGGGGCTGGTCACGCCGCGTTTCCTGTTGCGTCGGCCCTATGGCGCGAAAACCGAACCGATCTATGAGTTCGAGTTCGAGGAATTCACCATGGCCGAAGGGTTGCGCGGCATGCTCTGGGCCAATCCGGTGCTGCTGGTGGCGATCCTGCTGGCGCGGTCGTTCCGTCAGAACGGCGCCCATATGGGGCTGGGGACGATCATGTCGCTGGGCGAGATGCCCTATCACTATGTGATCGACCGCTATGGCGATCAGGTGGCGCTGCCCTGCACCGAACGCAACATGGCAGAGGACGGAATCGCCGCCGCGCTGGGGCGCGGGTTCATGCCGGTGGTGTCGATAAAGGGGCGTGACGAGGTACGGTTGGCCTCGTTCCAGTCGGTTGCAGGCGGCGAGATTCTCGGGCCGTGGACCGGTCAGCCCGCACCGCCGCCGTCGCCGCCCGATCCCGTAGCGGCGCCGAAACCCGCGACACAGCCAGATGCCGAGGAGGCCGGGACCGAAGAGGTCGAACCGGCGGCCGATGTCGCGGATGACGATGTCGGGGACGATACCGGCGGGGTTGACGATGAACTTGACGCATTG